>DAOUMT010000200.1:0-6430 GCA_034409195.1 Dehalococcoidia bacterium | reverse complement strand
AAGCCCGTCGCCACGGGAGTGGCGACGCTACATCAGCCTTTCCTAGGAGGCGCACTATGAAACAAAGACTCGATGAGGATACCATGGCAATGAGAGCAGCCAAGGAGCTCAAAGACGGCGACTGTGTTAACCTGGGGTTCGGTCTGCCAACTCTCTGTGCGCTCTATGTGCCGCAGGGGATCAGGTTTGAAGCCGAGGCTGGCATCCTGGGCTACGGGTCTCTGGTGCAGGCTGACGAGGCCGAGAAAGCTGATTGGCACTATATAGATGCCAGCGGCAGGTTCGTCACTCCGGCGCCGGGCATGGCATGTTTCAATGTAGTCGATTCTTTCATCATGATAAGAAGCGGCCGTCTGATAAGCATCATGGGCGGCTTCCAGGTCTCTGAGAAGGGAGACCTGGCAAACTGGAACACGGGCAGAGGCGCGCTTGGCGGCACGGTAGGTGGCGCCATGGACTTGGCTGTGGGCGCAAAAAAGGTAATCATTATGATGCAGCATACTACTAAGGATGGGAAGCCAAAAATTGTGAAAAAGTGCAGCTACCCGCTTACTGCCAGGGAATGCGTTGACCTGATAATAACTGATCTGGCTGTGATAGAGGTCAGGCACGGGAGGGGACTATGGCTCAAAGAGGTCGCCCCGGGCTGGACCCCAAGAGAGATTCAGGAACTGACAGAAGCCAGGCTCATCATATCAAAAGATGTTAGAGAGATAGAGCTATAACTGCATAGGATAGCATCCTAAGGGTTCTACATTGGGTAGATTGGAGCACCTGCTCCAATCTAAATCAGGTGTATAGCGGGGTTTTGTAGCATGAAAGTGATTGGCATTTGCGGTTCCCCCAGAAAAGGCAACACTGAGTGGATGTTAACGAAGCTGCTGGAAGAGGTTGCCCAAAGTGGGGTAGAGACCGAGCTGATTCTGCTCAGGGAACTGGCGATTAAGGGCTGCGACGGCTGCCTGAGCTGCGATATAGGTGGAACTGAGCGAAAAGGGCGTTGCATGATTCAGGATGACATGCAAATTATTTACCCCAAGCTGCTGGAAGCCGATGCCTGGGCTCTGGGCACGCCGGTGTACTTCGAACTGCTCTCCGGAATGCTCAAGAACTTCATGGACAGGACTTGCCCCATCTGGCCGAAGCTGGAGGGCAAGCCGGTTGTGGGCCTTGCCGTAGCGGAAGAAGGTATTGGCAAGGCCATAGATAACCTGAGAACTTACTCTTCCCTCTGCGGCATGCCATGGGCGGGGCAGGTTACCACGCTGGCAAAGACGCCCAAGCAGGCCTCGAAAGATAAAGAGCTGGAGAAGCGCCTCGGGAGATTAGCAAATAAGCTGGTCAATACGCTGAAAACCCTGTGAGGAAAACGGTCCCCAGGCATCATTCTTTAAGGATGTTTTCTCTCTCCAAACCCTGACACATCTTTAAGCTCACCCCGAAGATGCCGTATCACTTGTTTGACATTCTCTGATAATATGTCACCATGATAGACGGCTATTCCCTTTGACAGGAGGTTTGAAAAATGAGAAGCGACCCCGTAAGAGTCAGGTATATGTTCTTTCAGGCTATGGGCAGGACTATGGAGGAGATGGAAAAGCCCATGGTGGCCATAGTTAATTCCCAGAATGAGCTGGTTCCAGGTCATATCCATCTCAACGAGATTGCGAACTCTGCCAGGGAAGGAGTCATCTCAGCGGGCGGGACGCCCTTCGAGTTCCCCGCCATCGCTATCTGCGACGGGCTGACTATGGGACATGCCGGCATGTGCTATCCCTTGGCCAGCCGTGAGCTTATCGCCGACTCTATTGAAGCTATGGTGGAGGCGCATACACTCGATGCCATGGTGCTGGTCACTGGCTGCGACAAGATAACGCCGGGTATGATGATGGCGGCAGCGAGGCTCGATGTCCCTTCAGTCGTAATCAACGGCGGGCCTATGCTTGCCCGCAAATTCGGCGAGGGCAGGCCGGGCGCCATCGAGATTGAGCTAACCGGATGCGGAGCCTGTCCCGGTCTCTTTACCGCTAACAGCATGGCCTGCATGGCCGAAGCCCTGGGAATGGCCTTACCCTGGAATAGCTGTATCCCTGCCGCTTACGGTCAGCGCCGCGTGCTGGCCAAACAGTCTGGGGTAGCCCTGATGAAGCTCTGGGATAAGCAGATAACGCCCTCGCAGATTCTCACCAGGAAAGCCTTCGAGCACGCTATAAGGGTGGATATGGCCATAGGGGGCAGCTCCAACACTATTCTGCACCTCATGGCGTTGGCCCATGAGGCAAAAATCGATATCGACCTTGATCTTTTCGACCAGATGAGCCACGCTACGCCCCGGCTCTTGAATCTCAGCCCGGCGGGGCTCTATTTCATGGATGACCTCTACGAGGCCGGGGGACTGGTCGCAGTGATGAAAGAGCTTTCCCGAAAGGGGATGCTGCACCTCGATGCTCTCACCGTAACCGGACAGACCCTGGGCGAGGTCATCGCGGATGGCCAGATTACCAGGTCGGAGGTTATCAGGAGCATAGACAACCCCTTTGACCACCATGGGGGATTGGCCATTTTATATGGAAACATCGCCCCTGAAGGCGCGGTGGTGAAGCAGGCAGCGGTGAGGCCTGAGATGCTGAGACACTCAGGACCGGCGCGGGTCTTTGATATCGAGGAAGAAGCTGTGGATGCCATTGCTAACGGCAGGATAAACAAGGGCGATGTGGTGGTTATCAGGTACGAAGGCCCTAGGGGTGGTCCCGGCTTCAGGGAGATGCTCATGGCGACCATGACCATAGTGGGGATGAGGTTAGAAGGGGAGGTGGCCCTGATTACAGACGGCAGATTCTCCGGAGCCACCAGCGGTGCTGCTATAGGTCATATCTCGCCTGAAGCTATGGAAGGCGGTCCCATCGCCATCATAGAAGAAGGTGACATCATCGAGTTCGATATCCCCCAAAAGACGCTGAACGTCAAACTGCCTCAGAAAGAGATAAAAAGTAGGCTTGCCAAGTGGTCGCCGCCGCCTCTGAAGCGGGAAGTGAAGAGCTACCTGAAGAGGTACTCAGCCCAGGTGACCTCTGCCAGCACCGGGGCTATCCTTAAGGAGCCGTCCCCACACGGGTAATCCGTTCAGGAGGCGAACTGGCATTTTTTAGTTGTTGTTCTGGAAAGTCTGGTCACAGGGGTGTTCCAGGGAAAATGTCACGATATCAGTAGCTATCTCTGTAGCAGACCCTTTGTGTAGAGTTATTCCGAGTCCGCAGTTCAGGCACTGCACCACGCCAATGCTCTCATCTTCTGGCTCGTCCCAGACTACAAAATTAATTATCCTCCCATCCTTGGTTCTAATTACCATAATGCTGTTCCTGCCTTAACTTACTCTTTGCTATCTGCTACGAGGGGATACCTTTTTCTGATATGCTTCGCTGCACCAGTGCTATGCTTTGAACTATCGTACTGGTACTTTCGTACCCAGTATGATAGTTGGCCTTGTTAGGAGCAAGATGAATTTTCTTGACACATCTTCAGTCTAGCTCCCAACATTTGAAGAAGCATGTATTGTACCGGAAGGAGTTATGGTAAGGTGGCAGGTCTCACCAGGGAGTAGGGTGGGTGGAATACCCCTCTGGCGGATTCCACCCACCACATAGAGGAATTGGCGTTTTCGCCTTCGCTTTGAAAATAGAAGTCAGAATTATTGTCATTCTGGGCTTTAGCGAAGAATCTCGGTACATAGTTCTGCGCTACTATTTGAATTGCTCCTTGTGAGATGTTATCATCCCACAAGCAACCCCGAATACGTTAGAAAAGCTGCGAATGATAGCAGCCCCAGCGAGCGATAAAGCGATTGACAATTGGTGTCATATATGATACCATCATTGCACATGACTCCTACGAGAAGAGAGAGAAGAAAGGAGGCAGAGTATGAGTAGGAGGACTTTTAATGTCAAAGGTAAAAAAATCCTTGGAGGCAATGCGGCGAAATCCTAGAAATGTAGCTTTGCGGGACTTCGAAGCTCTGATTAAACGGTATGGCTATATCGAAGAGGGCGCAAAACATCCCAAGGCTATAATAGGAACAAATACGATGCCTTACAAAAGAGAAAATCCGGTTAAATCCTGCTATGTAAAGGAGTTATTGGAGATCATAGAAGAGCAGGAAGCATAACTGGCTAGAAATTGAGGTTGTGATGGAAGTTAAAGAGAGAGTCAAAGGCGATATGGAGAAAAAGTTAGAATACTATGCGAAGCTGCCTTACACCGTTATACTTGAGCAATGGGATGATGGAAAAGGTCCTTATTGGGTTGCCAGGATTGCGGAGCTTCCACACTGTCTAATACACGCTGATACACCTGAGCAGGCCACAAAAGAGATTTTGGAAGTCAAAATGGAGTGGATAAAGTCCAATCTGGAAAGAGGGCTTCCTATTCCTGAGCCTAGACCACGCAAGTACAGCGGTCAAATCAGACTCAGAATATCCCCTTCGCTTCATAAACTACTTACATACAGGGCTGAAACGGAAGGAATGAGCCTGAATCAATATATGGCAACCGCACTGGCAACCTCAGTGGGCATAACCGGAGAACCCACTCACCTGAGAAAGACGAGAAAGCACACTCCGATAAAGGTGTAAAGAATCACCTGGATAGTGCGGGCAGACCAAGGTAGGCTATTAGGGTGGGTGAAGTGAAATTCAACCCACCCTACAGAAATGAAATTGGAGGGTTTCGTCGCACTCTACTCGCCCTCCATTGGCTAGGAAGTAATTAGTAATGCCTCTACATCGGCAAGAAAACGTCTTTTTTAACATCATCGACAGTGAAAATTCCTTATCAGAAGTTCTGTGCAATCTACTTCAATTCCCCAATTTCAAGACGGTGTTTGTACACTTGATTCGTGAGTTATTTAATAGTTACCATATCGACTTCGACTACAGAGATGTAGATACGCAAAAAGTTTCAGTCAACAGACGCAAATATAGAGGTACACCTGACGTAGTCGTTGAAACTGAAACGTTTGTTTTATTGATCGAAAACAAAAGCGAAAATGCTACTCTTACACAAGAGCAGAAGGGTTGTTATCGAAACTATTTCAAGGGCAAAGACACGAATTTGAAGAAGTTCCTTATTTTCTTGATACCAAAAGACTACCCCCATAAAAAGAACTTGGAAAAGTGTATGGAAAAGTGTATAAAACGCGGCCGGAGAGAAATATTTGTTAAACTGATGACTTGGGAAAAGCTAGTTGAAAGTCTGTCTGAATCAAAATTCACAAATGAAGACGTTATCCTCAAGCACTTCTATGATGCACTAGTAAATAAGTTCAAACCAATCAAATTCACCGCGGAGGAAATTGATATGATGAAAAATAATGAAATTCCCCAGAAACTTCTAGATATGAAAAGCTTGGTCGATAAAGTATCGGATGAGATCAAAAGCTCATCCATTTATAAAATAGGAGGCAGAAGCAACAGTTATGGTAGTTACGGCAGATACGTGCAAAAAACCAAAGGCAAGGATATTCTATGGTTTGGCATTTTCTACGAGTACTGGGCAAAGACAGGGCTCCCTCTCAGTATTGAAATTACTGACGAAATGTATAAAAAGGCCCCGAGTAAAGCAAAAAAACAATTAAAGCGATTTAAAATGGAGAGTTGGGATAAAGACCTCTGGGTGGGTAGCCTACGCCAAGAATGCCTTAAAGATGACAACAACGTTCACAAGATTGCAGAAGATATTATTAAAGCGGCTGAAGCCATTCTCAAGCCGGAGAATTAGCCTCTATGCAAAGAATATTGGGATACGAGAATAATAAGAACCTTACTATTTGGTTAAAGTACAAAAACTCATGAAGTACCGAAAACAGGAGTAGGCTATGGAGTGGGTGAAATGAAATGCAACCCGCCATCGTAAAAGAAAATAGTGGGTTTCGCTAGCCATGCATTGATCCTTGCGTTCCCTCCCTGCTTCCCCTATAATCAAGCCCCCAATTTTAAAAGGCGACATTTTTTTATTTTTGCGTTAAAATAGTCACACAAGAAGTTGTCCAAGGGGGTTTCCTATGGAGGCAGGTAAAGGTTCAGCCGACCTGGAGCAAGAAGTCCTCAGCCAGGGTTTGTGTACAAGCTGCGGCGCATGCGTAAACATCTGCCCCTATATCAAAGTGGTCAGGGACAGAGTGGCTGTAATCGAGCCCTGCGGCCTCACTGAAGGGAAATGCTACGATTTCTGTCCCCGCACCCCCACCGATATCGCTGCCCTGGATAAAAGCGTATTCGGCAAAACGCGCAGCGACTATTCACTCGGGCCTTACATCTCCATCGAGATGGCGCAGGCAAAAGACAGCGAGGTACGCTGCCGCGCTCAGTCCGGCGGCGTGGTCTCCGCCCTGATGAAGTACGCCCTGGACTCAGGTGAGATTAAAAATGCTGTGCTC
>DAOUMT010000199.1:0-9915 GCA_034409195.1 Dehalococcoidia bacterium | reverse complement strand
TGAAGAGAGAGAGGTACCCATACGGGTGGGCGTGAACGCAGGCAGCCTGCCAAAGTCCTCGAAAAAGAAAGCACCGGTAGTGCAGCGTATGGTGGATGCTGCGCTGGAGGAGGTCAGGCTGCTGGAGCGCCTGGATTTCGACCTGATAAAGGTGTCGCTCAAGGCCTGCGATGTCCCCACCACTGTCGAGGCGTACGAAGCTATCGCCAAGAAGATTCCTTACCCGCTGCATCTGGGCATCACCGAGGCCGGGCTGCCCTGGAGCGGGGCTATCCGCAGCGCGGTAGGATTGGGCGTGCTGCTTTACGAAGGCATAGGGGACACCATCAGGGTATCGTTGACCACTGCCGACGCCTGCCTGGAGGTAGAGGCTGCTTACGAGATATTGAAGGCGCTGAAGCTGAGAGAGCACGGTCCTACGCTGGTAAGCTGTCCTTCCTGCGGGCGCTCTGAGAGCGATATTGTGGGATTGGCTCAGATAATCGAGAAGAGGCTGAAAGACGTCCAAAAACCGATTAAGGTGGCTGTGATGGGTTGTGTGGTGAACGGCCCCGGCGAAGCCAAAGACGCTGACGTAGGCATAGCCTGCGGCAAGGGCAGGGGCGTCATCTTCAGGAAGGGCGAGAAGGTGCGTACGGTTGAAGAAGCCGATTTCCTGGAGGCACTGATAGCAGAGGTGGAGAAAGTCTAAATAATTGAACTAAAGAATGGGGTAAAGTATGCGCCTATCGAAGCTGTTCGGTAAAACGTTGCGGGAAGTACCGGCGGAGGCGGAAACTGCCAGCCACCAGCTTTTGCTCAAGGCTGGCATGATTCAGCAGTTGACGGCAGGCGTCTATTCATATCTGCCGCTGGGATGGCGCGCGCTACACAAGATGAATCAAATCATCCGCGAGGAGATGGACGCTGCCGGTGCGCAGGAACGTTGTATGCCTGTGCTCCAGCCCATCGAGATGTGGCAGGAGAGCGGCCGGGACCTCGCCTTCGGCAAGTCCCTGTTTACCGTCACTGACCGCCGGGAGCGTCAGCTTGTGCTGGCCCCTACTCACGAGGAGATGGTCACCGAGCTTGCCCGCCGCTATGTAAAAAGCTATCGCGACCTGCCTTTGATGCTCTACCAGATTCAAACCAAGTTCCGTGATGAGCCGCGGCCACGCGGCGGCCTCTTGAGGGTTCGCGAGTTCAGCATGAAGGACTGCTATAGCTTCGATGCTGACGAAGCGGCTCTGGATTTAAGCTACAAGAGTATGGTTCAGGCCTATAAAAATATCTATACCCGCTGCGGGCTTAACGCCATGCTCATAGAGGCCGATAGCGGCGCTATCGGAGGCAAAGACTCTCACGAGTTCATGGTGGCGACCGAGGTCGGAGAGGATGAGATTATCTACTGCAGTAGTTGCGGCTATGTGGCTAACGCAGAGAGGGCCAGCTTTGTCAAAACGAAGCTGAATGAGGAATCCCTTCTTCCGCTGCAGGAGGTGGCTACACCCGGAGCCAAGACCATCGAGGAGGTGGCTAACCTCCTGGGGGTGCCCAAAAACCGCACCTTAAAGGCCGTTTTCTACTCGACAGACGGGGAGCTGATCTTCGTCACGATAAGAGGTGACCTGGAGGTAAATGAGGTCAAGCTTAAGAACGCCCTGAAGGCCGCCGAATTAAGACTGGCCAATGATGAAGAGGTGAGGAGGTCCGGGTTGGTAGCTGGCTCAGCGTCAGCAGTGGGGCTCAAAGGTATTAAGATAGTGGCTGACGATTCGATAACCTCAGGACATAATTTCGTGGTGGGCGCCAATAAAGAGGGCTATCACCTCAAGAATGCCAACTACCCTCGCGATTTTACGGCAGACATCGTCACTGATATAGCCCTGGCGAGGGCAGGGTACCAGTGTCCCAAGTGCGGAAATTCACTGATGTCGAGGCGCGGAATTGAAATAGGGCACATATTTAAGCTGGGCACTGTGTTCAGCCAGAGGCAGGGAGCTTCATATATTGACCGGGATGGCGTTCAAAAGCCTTTAGTTATGGGGTGCTATGGCATCGGGATAGGTAGGCTGCTGGCGGCGGTCATTGAACAGAATCACGATGAAAAGGGTATTATCTGGCCTGTCTCCTTAGCGCCTTACCAGGTATATCTCTGCGCCCTGGGCATGGATGAGCAGGCAATTACTGAGGCTGCGGAGAAGCTCTATACTGAGTTGTGTGGGGAAGGGTTCGAGGTACTTTTCGACGACCGAAATGAGTCGCCGGGAGTAAAGTTTAATGACGCTGACCTTATGGGAATGCCTGTGCGGCTAACGGTGAGCCGCCGCACCCTGAAATCGTCCAGCGTCGAAGTGAAGCTGCGCACCGGTAAGGATATCGAGCTTGTGCCCCTGGCTGGAGTGGCTGAGAGGCTCAGTGCTCTGTTGAAATAAGTTTTATTTAAAGGGCGAACATCATCGTTCGCCCTACATTAGGCCCCGAACGAGCCAAAGGGGTTGCATTCTAACCCGAAAAGTGCTATAGTGCTCGTACGAGGGAGTTACTATAAGTGGGTTTTACCCACTTTTTTAATTGATTGGGGTTTGTGGGGATATAAAGGAGGCCAGGCAGGGATGAAAACGGATTTCATACTTGCTATTACTCAGCTAGCAGCGGAAAGAAATCTGCCCAAAGAAGTTGTTTTCTCTGCTGTGGAGGCTGCATTAGTCTCCGCTTTCAAGAAGGACGACCTTGGAGCACAGCATAATATCTCCGTAAAGATCAACCCGGCCAGCGGCGATGTTAAGGTATATACCCTGAAGACAGCGGTTGATAAGCCAACTGACCCCTATAAGGAACTCTCTTTGGCTGAAGCGCAGAAGATTAAGAAGGATGCCAAATTAGGCGAGACTATTCTTATAGAGTCCACGCAATTCCATGCTGGCCGTATCGCTGCCCAGACTGCCAAGCAGGTGGTCTTGCAACGACTTCGCGAAGCGGAGCGTGAGTTTATATTTGGGGAGTATGTAGATAGAGAAGGAGACATAGTCAGCGGAATAGTGCAGAGGGTTGAGCCGAGACAGGCTATTATCGACCTGGGCAAAGCCGAGGGTATGCTCCCCTCTGCTGAGCAGATGCGGACGGAGCGTTATCGGGTGGGGCAAAGGCTCAAGCTGTATCTTCTTGAAGTGAACCGCACTAATAAGGGGCCGCGCCTCATATTATCGCGCTCTCATCCTAATCTGGTGCGCCGCCTGTTCGAGCTGGAGGTGCCCGAGATCAGCAACGGTATTGTTGAGATAAAGGCGGTAGCGCGGGAAGCGGGCTTTCGCAGTAAAGTAGCTGTGGCAGCGCTGCAGGAGGGAATCGACCCCGTGGGCTCGTGCGTTGGACTGCGAGGGGTAAGAATTCAGAACGTGGTCAATGAACTGGGTGGCGAACGTATTGATGTGATTCAATGGCATTCTCATCCCAAGATGTTCATAGCCAATGCCTTGAGCCCGGCCCAGGTGGTAAGTGTGGATGTAGACGAAGCGGAGAAGTCCGCAGTCGTGGTTGTGCCTGATGGCCAGCTATCCCTGGCTATCGGCAAGGAAGGTCAGAATGCCAGGCTTGCCGCCAAGCTGACCGGCTGGAAGATAGATATAAAGAGCGCTAGTGTCGCAGAGGCGGAGAGGAAAACCATGGTGAAGGAGGCGCCTCCCGTGGCTGAGGCTGAGGAGCCGGAGAAGGTTGAGGAAGAGGCGTCTCGGGTTAAGGAGCGGGGAGCGCGGGTGAAAGTTACTGCAGCTCCGGTGACAGAGGCGGTAGACAGCGAAGGAGCTCCTCAGGTTGAGGAGGCTGCAGCAGTGCCTCAGAAGATTGAGGAAGAGGTTGAGGCGATTCCCTATGAACCTCCTCCTGAGGTTGAAGTGCCCGCTGAGAAACCGCAGATACGCTTTGCTGAGGATATCTTCGCTCCTAAGGCTGCTAAGCCTGATACTAAGAAGAAGGACAAAAAGAAGAAGTCATTTAAGGAAGATAAATTGGAAAGCGGGAAGGCTAAGAGAGCCCGCAAATATCGCGTCTCCCCGCTTGATGAATTAGAAGAAGACCTGGGGGAGTAAAATTAGAGATGCCCGTGACTCAAAAGCACATAAAACACGTTCCTGAACGCACCTGCATCGTTTGCCGCCAGAAGAGACCGAAGTGGGAGCTGGTGCGGATTGTGCGTACTCCTCAGGGCACTCTGGAGATAGATAACAGGGGTAAAAAAGCCGGGCGTGGTGCGTATCTGTGTAGAACGCAGGATTGCTTTGAGTCCGGCTTAAAGCGCAAAAAACTGGAGTACGCTCTGAAAGTGGAGATCGATCCGGAGCAGCGAGCTCTTCTTCTGGAGTACAGCAAGACACTGCTCACGGGCGATAGTAGCATAGAACGTCGCTCTGAGCTTCATACCGAAGGAGCTTGTTAATGAAGCGTAAAGTTGCCGGTGGAGAGCATGCCGCCCGTAGCAAAACGCCGGCTTCCGGAAAAGTGGAGGCCAAATCGGAAGCTAAACCTGAGGCTAAACCTGAGGCTAAACCGGGAGTCGTTATCCCGCGCACGCTTACGGTGAAGCAGCTGGCTGATATCCTGAAGGTCAGCGGTATAGATGCGATCAAGTGTTTGATGCGCAATGGAGTTATGGCCAGCATCAACCAGGTTGTCGATTATGAAACCGCTGCTATTGTCGCTGCCGACCTGGGCTTTGAGGCCAAGGAAGAGCCGCAGGCTCCTGCCGGGACAGCTCTCAAGCCACGCATCGCCGAGACAGGCAAAGGCATAAAGTTGCGTCCCCCTGTGGTGACTATTATGGGCCATGTCGACCACGGCAAAACTAAATTGCTCGACGCTATTCGCCAGACTAATGTGGTTGATACTGAAGCTGGCCAAATCACACAACATATCGGTGCCTATCAGGTTGAAGTTCGCGGCCAGAAAATTACTTTTCTCGATACGCCGGGTCACGAAGCATTCACCGCAATGAGGGCTCGCGGAGCCCAGGTGACCGATATTGCTGTCCTGGTCGTAGCTGCCGATGATGGTGTCATGCCTCAAACGGTGGAGGCTATAAACCATGCAAAGGCTGCCGAGGTGCCTATCGTCGTCGCTATTAACAAGATAGATAAGCCAACTGCTAACCCGGATAGGGTCAAGCAGCAGCTTGCAGACAATGGCGTAATCATTGAGGAATGGGGAGGCGATGTTGTCTGTGTCCAGGTTTCCGCCAAACGGGGCGATGGTTTACCTGACTTACTGGAGAACTTGCTTATCGTTGCTGAGATTCTGGAGTTGAAAGCCGACCCCGACCGGCCGGCTATCGGCGTTGTCATTGAGGCCAAGCTGGATAGCAGCCGGGGTCCTATGGCTACGGTTCTGGTACAGACAGGCACTCTGGAAATCGGTGATTACGTTGTAGTTGGCGATATTTGGGGCAAGGTCAAAGCGATGTTCGACGATAGGGGCAAGCGTGTAAAGAAAGCAGGTCCGTCTACCCCTGTGGGGGTGCTGGGGTTAAGCAGTGTTCCCCAGGCAGGCGATACCCTGGCCGTGGTCAGCGGCGAGAAGGAAGCACGAACTGAGGGGCAGCGGAGGCAGAGAGAAAAAGAGCTGAGCAGCGTCTCAAAAGTGCCCAGGCTGAGCAACGTGTTCGCTCAAATTCAGGCAGGGAACGTAAAAGAGCTTAACATAATCTTGAAGACGGATGTTCAGGGGAGCATAGAGCCGATAAGGGATTCTTTGGAAAGGCTGAGCAGCGGTGAGGTCAAGGTGAGGATTGTCCACTTGGGCAGCGGCAGTATAACTGAAAACGATGTACTGCTGGCTATTGCTTCCAAAGGCATCATCATAGGGTTCAACACACGCCCTGAGCCGGGGGCAAAACGTCTTGCTGAGCAGGAAGGCGTCGATATCCGCTTATACCAGGTGATTTACACGCTGGTTGAGGATGTTGGAAAAGCACTGGCCGGCATGCTGGAACCTACCTATGTGGATGTCATCGAAGGGCACGGTGAGGTAAGAGCCACTTTCAACACCAGGCAGGGCAAGATAGCGGGTGTTTATGTAACCGATGGCAAGATCAGCCGCGGCTCAATGGCCAGGGTTGTACGCAAAGGCGAGGTTATGGCTGAAGCGCAGGTATCGAGCTTGAAACGTTTCAAAGAAAATGTTCGTGAGATAGCAGCCGGTTTTGAGTGCGGTGTTGGTGTTGAGGGTTTCACTGACTTTCAGATAGGCGATATCATTGAGGCCTACAAAAAAGAGAAAGTCTAGGTCTCCCGACCTGGATTGGGGGGCGAGATGGGAACACGACGCAGGGAGCGTGTTAGTGAGCTTATTCGCGAGGAGATAAGCGAGCTCATCAGGCGCGAGGTTAGAGACCCCAGGTTGAGTGGTTTAATCAGTGTCACCGAGGTAGTTACTTCCGCCGATTTAAGGCATGCCAAGGTTTTTGTCAGCATTATGGGGACGGAGGAGGACAAGAAACAGGTGGAAAAAGGTCTTGCTGCCGCCACCGGATTCCTGCGCAAAGGATTGGGGGAGCGCCTATCGCTGCGCTATACCCCCGAGTTGAGTTTTTACCGTGATGATTCTATCGAGCGCGGAAGCCGCCTGCTCCAGTTGATTGAAGAAGTGGCAGCAGGTGACAGTACTAATAAAGCGGACAAAACTTGACCATTGATGGAATTCTAAATCTGGATAAGCCGCGAGGAAAGACCTCTTTTGGGGTGGTGGCTCTTGTGAGGAGGTTGAGTGGAGAGCGGCGGGTGGGGCATGCTGGCACTCTGGACCCTGATGCTACTGGTGTCTTGCCTGTCTGCCTTGGGCAGGGAACCCGGCTGATCGAGTTTCTGGCTGAGGCGACAAAGATTTATCGGGCTGAGATTGAATTAGGGATAGCTACCGATACTTATGATGCTACCGGGAAGATAACTCAGCGCTGCGACGCCTCTTACTTGACTGAAGAGCAAATAGAGACGGCATTGTCCTCCTTTACCGGCTTTATAGAGCAGACCCCTCCCATGTACAGCGCCGTCAAGCAGCAAGGGATACCTTTATATCGTTGGGCCAGGGCCGGGGTTGAGCTGCGCAGAAGTGCAAGAAGGGTTGAGATCTCCCGTCTGGAGATAGTGGATTGGAAACTTCCCCTGTTTACCGTGGAGGTGGAGTGCAGCAAAGGGACTTACATCCGCTCATTAGCCCATGACCTCGGGCAAAAGTTGGGCTGTGGGGCGCATTTGAAAAACCTGGTCCGCTTGAAGAGCGGGCCTTTTTGTATCAAAGACGCGATTGATACCTCCCGGCTTGAGGATGCATTCAGGCAAGGACACTGGGCTGAATTTCTTCACCCTATAGATATGGCAGTACTTCATTTGCCGGCGGTAACTGTGGATGAAGAGAATGAGAAAGCTGTAATGAACGGTCGTCCCTTGGACTTAATGCAGGGAACAGAGGTCTCTGAAAAGAACTGTCGGGCTTATTCCAGAAATGGGCACTTTATCGCTATTCTTCATTACGATGAGGTAGGGGGTTGCTGGAAACCGGTAAAGGTTTTCAGAAAACGTGATGAAACTTGACTTTTACACTCAAAGTTGTATAGTCTACACAGTTAAAAAGAAGGCAGCCCATATTTAATAAGCAAGTGATGGATAACTAAGGAAGAATTTTTTTGAGCAAAGCCTGGGGACTGGTTTGCAGCGTGTCGGTAATCTCAGCCTCGGTGAGAGAGGCGTTAGTAGCGATAGTATAGGCTAGTTCAGGAGTTAGCAGGTCGGATTCTTCATGTGCGTCTGAATCTATGATGAGCTTTGCTCCGGCACGGCGGGCCATTTCGGCAACATGTTTGTTAGTGACAGAATGTTGTTTTCGGGCAGTGATTTCGAGGTAGATGCCATTGGCAGCCGCCAGTTTCGCTTCTTCTAGGGTTAACATTCCAGGGTGTGCTAAGATATCAACATGTGGCGATTTGAGAGCAGCCAGGTTTGTGCCTGGTTCAACAGGTTCGGCAACAGTTTGACCATGAACTACCACCAGCTTCGCTCCCAATGCCTTCGCTTTCTTGGCGGCTTCGGCGATTGCTGTTGCTGGCAAGTGTGTGAGTTCCACCCCCGGGATTGCCGTTATGTTCCAGTGGGTCTGAGCAAGAGCACAATCAGCAGTGACCTCATTTATCAATCGTTCCAGGTAGCCGATTCCAACATGGTCTGTGATCGCAATAGCGTGGTAACCGTTGACAATCGCTCGTCGTACCAGTTCCAAAGGTGAGAGGACACCATCGCTTATGGATGTATGGGTATGGAAGTCGTAAACCATTTGTGTGATATTGAGGATAGCACAAGATTCTTCTCGGGGCAAGCCTGCGAATGGGCTGGCTGAAGGTTTATCTTAGTGCGTTTAGGAAAGGAGTTTAATACTTGGGTAAAATTAATGTGGCCATCATCGGAGTTGGTAATTGTGCCTCATCTTTGATTCAAGGGGTGTACTACTATGGTAACGCTGCCGAGAATGATTTCGTCCCCGGACTGATGCATGTCAATCTGGGAGGCTATCATATCCGGGACATCAATTTTGTAGCTGCCTTTGATATCGATCGCAATAAGGTGGGCAAAGACCTGGCAGAGGCTATTTACACTCCGCCGAATAATACTGTCAAGTTCTGCGATGTGCCCACTACGGGGGTCGTGGTAGACCGGGGCATGACTCACGACGGCCTGGGGAAATATCTCTCCAAGGTCATTACCAAAGCCCCGGGCTCTACTTCAGATATTGTGGGAATCCTCAAGGAAAGAAAGGTTGATATCGTTGTTAGCTATCTGCCAGTAGGCAGCGAGATGGCTACTAAGTGGTATGTAGAGCAAGTACTTGCCGCCGGATGCGGTTTAGTCAATTGCATCCCTGTGTTTATTGCGCGCGAGAAGTACTGGCAGAAACGGTTTGAGGATGTGGGGCTGCCGATCATCGGCGATGACATAAAGTCACAGGTTGGCGCAACTATCACCCACCGTGTGCTGACCAGGCTCTTTCGTGAGCGCGGCGTTAAGCTGGAGAGGACATACCAGTTGAACTTCGGTGGCAACACTGATTTCTATAACATGCTGGAGCGGGAGCGTTTGGAGTCCAAGAAAATATCCAAGACAGACGCTGTGACATCTCAGCTTGACTATAAACTTGACCCGGATAATATTCACGTTGGCCCGAGTGATTATGTCCCCTGGCTGTTAGACCGCAAGTGGTGCTATATTCGGATGGAAGGGCGCACTTTTGGAGATGTGCCCTTGAATCTGGAGCTTAAGATGGAGGTATGGGACAGCCCTAACTCGGCGGGCGTAGTAATCGATGCCATACGGTGTTGCAAACTTGCCAGGGATCGGGGCCTGAGCGGGGCGCTTGTTGCTCCTTCTTCTTATTTTATGAAGTCCCCACCGGTTCAGTATACTGATAGCCAGGCTCGAAAGTTGACCGAAGATTTCATCGCTGGTGTCAAAGAAGAAGGCCCGGCAAAAGAATCTGGTGGCAAGGCGAGAAGGCAGAGAAAACAGAAGTAAGTGAGCCATGAAGATAGCTCTGGTTTCTCCCTATGATTATGCCTACCCCGGCGGGGTGAATAACCATATAGCTTCTCTTGATGAACATTTCACCCGCATGGGCCATGAAGTAAAGATAATTGCACCATCCTCAAAACCTAAGAATGCGGAACAGGATGGAAATGCTATAGTCATAGGGAAACCCGTCCCTATTCGCGCCAGCGGCTCTGTAGTTCGTGCACCTATATCGCCGATGTTGATGTTCTCCGATCGTATTAAAAGGATGCTGGATCAGGAGAGGTTCGATGTGGTGCACATCCACGAGCCCATGATGCCAGCTCTGGCAGTCGCTGTCCTGCACCATGCAGAGGGGATGCGCATTGTCGGCACTTTTCATGCTGCTCGCACC
>DAOUMT010000198.1:0-8423 GCA_034409195.1 Dehalococcoidia bacterium | reverse complement strand
AACAATACCGGAATCATTTCAGGCTTGGGAGCGACAATTGGCACTGTAGAGAAGGTGGAGGGGAATGTAATCACGCTCAAAACAACCACTGGCAGCACCATTCTGGTCAATGTCGGTAACAGCACTTCCATAGAGAAGACGACCGAAGGCACTTTGGCAGATATCTCGTCGGGCGATACTATCACTGTTTCAGGCAGTACGAATGCAGATGGCTCCATCCAGGCCTGGAGAATAACTATAGCGTCGGGCTTTTCCTTGCCTTCTTTCTTCGGAGGACAAGGTCAATAGATGCCCCCTTCCAATCTAGATAAAGGCTAAAGGCCAATGCAGGCGAAGAGGCAACTCGACCAGTTGCCTCTTCGCTCAGCCGTTTGACAATTCTTTCGGGGGAAGCGAGAATCAATATTAAGAAGTCTAGGTTGAACAGGGTTCACCATGGCACATAAAAAAATCCTTGTAGTAGATGACGAGAAGAAGATAGTGGACATTGTGAAAGCTTATCTTGAAAGAGATGGCTATAGAGTCATTGTCGCTTATGAGGGGAGACTGGCTCTCCAGATGGCGAGGAGTGAATTTCCCGATCTCATCATTCTCGACCTGATGCTTCCTGAGATCTCAGGATGGGATGTGTGCCGCACTCTGCGTAATGAGTCGAATGTCCCCATTATTATGCTGACAGCCCTCGATGATGATTCAGACAAGATATTGGGGTTGGAACTGGGTGCGGATGACTATGTCGTTAAGCCCTTCAATCCCAAGGAACTGGTGTCAAGGGTGAGGGCGGTTCTCCGGCGTACAGAGAGCGCAGTCGTCAAGACGAAAAGAATAGAGATCGCCGGGTTAACCATCGATCTGGAAAAGCACGAGGTCAAATGCGGTGACAAACTTCTGGAGTTGACACCTACTGAATTCGAGCTTCTGAAAGTGCTGGCTGAAGCGCCCGGCCGTGTCTACAGCCGCATGCAGTTGCTGGACAAGGTTCAAGGTAGTGCCTATGAGGGCTATGAACGTGTCATAGATAGCCATATCAAGAACCTGCGCAAGAAGATGGAGCCTGACCCCGAACGTCCCAAGTATGTAGTAACGGTACGGGGAGTTGGCTATAAATTGGGGGAAGGTACAAGTGCGTAGCCTTAGCTGGAAGCTTGGCATTGCATTGCTTCTGGTGGTTGCTGTCTCAGTCGGCCTAACAGCATATTTAACCCACCACCGAACCACCAGTGAGTTCAGCACGTTCATTTCGGAAAGCAGGGCGGCATACATGCAGCGGGCGGAGCAGATTCTTGAGGACTACTATGCTCAGAATGGCAGTTGGTCTGGAGTGCAGGGCCTGGTTCGGAGCTTGCCCACATTTGTCAATGATAGGCTTATCTTAGCGGACAACTCAGGCACAATCATCGGCGATACAAATGGGCAGTGGCTGGGAGATTCTGCTCAAAGCGTGGGGCTATCCAAGCCTACAAATATAGTTGTCTCCGGCCAGGATGTAGGCAAGCTTTATTTGCTATCGGCCGGGATGGTGGTTATGCAATATATACCACCTGCAGGCGGAGTTTCCGGTCAATCTCTTGCTACACCTGAGCAGCTCTTTCTCAACCATGTCAACGCGTCTCTGCTGATAGGTGGAGTGTTGGGCGCAGCGGTGGCTATCTTATTAGGCTTGTTTTTGACCAGGGAGTTCACTAAACCAATCCGAGCGCTAAAGAGAGGAGCTGCCCGCATTGCCAGCGGCGACCTGGCTTATAGAGTGGAAGTTAAATCGGGAGACGAGTTCGGTGAGCTGGCCAGGTCATTCAACTCTATGGCTGCCAGCCTCGATAGCAGTGAGCAATCTCGCCGGCGCTTATTTGCCGATATCGCTCATGAGCTGCGCACGCCGCTGTCTGTTATCGGCGGGACTGTGGATGCCATGCTTGACGGCGTATACAAACCGAGTGCCGATAACCTCAATTCCATAAAAGAAGAAACAGAGGTGCTCACCAGGCTTGTCGCCGAGCTGCGGGATTTGAGCCTTGCCGAATCAGGACATCTGAAGTTGGAAATTGAGCCCATAAACTTGGCTGAGCTGGTGCAGCGCCGCGTTTCCCAGGCTGAGGTCATTGCTCAGGGAAAGAACATAACGTTGAACACGAACATAGCAGACGGGCTGCCTGAGATTGAGGCAGATGGCAGAAGAATAGAGCAGGTTGTGGCAAACCTGCTTGATAACGCATTCAATCACACTCCTTCGGGCGGCACTGTGACGGTCGCTGCCTCAGCAGGTACTGATGGTGTGCTGGTATCCGTTGCAGACACAGGGGAGGGGATTCCTGCGGAGCATTTACCTTATATATTCGGGCGTTTCTATAGAGTTGACGATGCCCGTTCCAGGAGAACGGGTGGTGCCGGTCTGGGGCTTGCTATTGTTAAGCAGATGGTCGAGCTTCATGGGGGCAAAATCTGGGTGGAAAGCGAAGTGGGCAAGGGGAGCAAGTTCTCTTTTACATTACCTGAGAAGAGACAAAAGTCTGTGTCTTAATTCTTGAGTTCGAAGGATGATGGTACAATGTGAGGCAAAATGTTATTGCGTCGACACGACTAACGATTGATAGGGTGGAAAAGGAGGAAGTATGTCGAAGTTAATCAAACTCAGGATTCTTATTCCGGTTATTCTGCTGATAATGGTGGTCAGCGCCTGTACAGCTACGTCCACGCTAAGTAATACCACAACCCCCAGCCCGACGCCCACGACCCAGCCTGTGACAACGCCCAGTGGAACGCCGCTATCTGCTCTGCCATCAGTTGCCGATGTTGTAGCGAAGGTCATGCCAGCAGTAGCCTACGTTTCTGTTAATTACACGGACACCTCATTTTTCTTTCCGACGGCAGCCACAAAAAGTGGCTCAGGGGTCGTGCTCAGTCCTGACGGCTATATCCTGACCAATAACCACGTAATAGACGGCTACACCAGTATAGAGGTATCGCTGCCTAACAATGATACGACTTATCAAGCCAAACTCGTGGGGGCGGACCCGACTAGCGACCTGGCGGTGATTAAGATAGACGCCCACAACCTTACCACAGCCCAGTTTGGCGACCCCACAGCGTTACGCGATGGAGACTGGGTAATAGCTCTGGGCAACGCCCTGGGGCTGGTCCAAGGCGGCCCCACAGTGACTCTGGGTATAGTGAGCGGTCTGGGGCGCACCTTCACTATAGGACAGTCTGCTTACTATGACGTGATACAGACCGATGCCGCTATCAACCCGGGCAACAGCGGCGGCCCCCTGGTAAATCTGGAAGGCCAAGTGGTAGGAATCAATACGTTCATTATTTCCAGCGCGGAAAACATCGGTTTTGCTATAGGCGCAAACACGGCCAGCCGCGTGTATAACGACTTGGTCGAGCACGGGCATGTGATCAGACCTTACCTTGGTCTGAGTTTGCAGGACCTCACACCCACATTGGCCTCGCAGCTTGGTATATCGATACAAAAAGGGGTCCTGGTTGCGTACGTTGCGCCGAATGGTCCGGCGGACAAGGCAGGGATTAAGGCCAACGATGTGATAACTAGCTTCCAGGGCCAGAGCGTGACCGGGGCATCCCAATTGATAAAGCTGCTATGGCAATACAACGTTGGGGATGTTGTACAGTTAACGATCTGGCGAGGAAACAGCCAGCAAACGGTGTCGGTTACCCTGGGGCAAAGCCCCTCATAAGTGATTGCGCAGGAGAAGAGGTTGGGAAAATGTGTACACGAACTGAAGATGTTAAACTAGAGAATCGCAGTGTGATGAGGAAAGTACGGCAAACCGATAGTGGTCGTCCTCTCATAATTAGGGGCGCATCCTCGGAGCAGAGGAAGAAGGTTGCCGAAGCATATATCTGGATTTTACAGAACTTTATGCCTGAGTTCGGGGAGATTAAAAGTGGGAGGAAATAGAGCAGATAGATTGAGAAATAGAGGTCAGGCCAGACTGCTTTGCTACAACGCACCGCTTCGCTTCAAACCGGAATCTGAAATGCTACTTCTTTGTAACGTTTCTCCCTTGAAATGTAATGACTATTTAACTGTCCGTATGATAGTATTCTGTTAAGGTCGAAAACAAGAAGGATATAAGGCGTGGAATACGCGATTCAAACCGAAAACCTTGTCAAGAGATACGGCAATAACTTCACTGCGCTGAATGGAGTCTCCCTGCGTATAAAAAAGGGAGAGGTTGTGGGATACGTTGGTCCCAACGGCGCGGGCAAGACAACTACTATCAAGATATTGACAGGCCTGAGCAGTCCCAGTTCGGGGCATGCTTATGTGAATGGCATCGACGTAGTGGCGAGGCCAAGGGAGGCTCTGCGCACTATCGGAGCACTGATTGAAGTGCCCGGCGTTTACGATTACCTGACCCCTCGCGAGATGCTGACCTATTTCGGCAGGGTCTACAGGATGAGCCCCGGTGACATAGATCACAGAATCAAGGAGACGCTGGAGTTGGTAAAGCTATCGGACTGGGAGCACAAGAAGTTAGGAACTTTCAGCACGGGCATGCTGCGACGGCTCACCATAGCCAAAGCCATATTGCACAAACCTGATAACCTGATCCTCGACGAGCCAGTCCTCGGGTTGGACCCGGAAGGGATCAGGGACGTCAGAGAACTGATACGTCAATTCCGTAGCGCAGGCATGACTGTTTTCCTGAGCTCCCATCTCCTAGGGGAGGTTGCCGAAGTCTGCAATACGGTCATCTTTCTAAATAAAGGCAAGGTCGTCTCCTCGGATTCCATGGATAGAATCGGGAGCACGATGGAACGTAAGGTGGTGGATGTGAAGTTTCTCAAGCCACTATCGCGGGAAGAAGTTGATAAGTTGAGGGCTATCGAACTGGTGAGAAACGTGGACGTGAGCGATAACACTGCTCGACTGCTGTACGACGGGAAACCGGAGTCAAGCGTGCAAATACTGAGACGCCTCGTGTCTTCGAATTTTGATGTGGTCTCTTACAATGTAGAGAGCGCAGGGCTGGAAGACTACTATGTCTCCGTCATGGGTGAGAGTAAAGGGAGCAATTAGATGGAAATAGCTAGAGATAACGTTAGGAACGATGCCCTCGATACTTATCTCTCAGTCAAGTTTGAATTACTGAGATACCTCAAGACCAGAAGGCTTCTCATTATTGCGGCACTGGCGATTATAATACCTCTGATCTTCTATGTGAAAGTTCCGGACACGGCAGGTGTGTTTGCCGACAACGTCCTTACTTTCCTCAACGTACTGATAATTATCTCAGCGGCTATGTTTGCCGGAGATGCGGTGTGCGGTGAGTTCGAGAAGAAGACGAACCTGCTATCGTTCCCCACACCGCAGAGACGCTCCTCAATCTTTACAGGTAAGTATATAGCCGCACTATTAGCGACCTTCCTTGCGGTTCTGCTCTATTACGTGGTCATGACGCTGCAGATAGCACAACTATACGGGTGGGGAGCAATTCCCACAGAGCTGTGGAAGTCTCTCCTGACCGCCTTGTTTTTCTCTGCTGCTGCGGTAAGCGTAGTTTACTTTTTCAGCAGTATTCTGAAGCGCTCCATTTCTTCCACTATTGTGGGCTTTCTGTTTCTCATGATCGTACTGCGGGTCGTGGAGGGGATTCTGACGCGTGTGAACCAGGAACCCTGGTTCATCGTTACTTATTCGGCAGGTCTCATAACAAGTGTTTTAGGTACCTCAAGTAGCTTGTTTGGAGGTGGAAGGGGCGAATCCAATTTACCAACGTTTACGCCCCATTTGGGGGTAGGCCTAGCTGTGATGATAGCCTACGCAATTGTTTTTCTTGTCAGCGGCTTGCTAGTTGCGGCAAGAAGAGAAGACTGATTTTTGCTGTATTACCTTCAGGGGTGCTTGCGAACTCGTCTTTGTCGCAGTAACCGAAGCGTGTTCGGTCGAATGGACCGCCTTGATGGTGTTTTCTCGGTGTTTTCTTCCTTCACATGTATATTGCAGTCTATTATGGGGCAGTCAGGCGGGCAAGTGCCATCCTCTCTTTGCTCACAGGGCTCGCAGTGAATGGTGACCAACCCGTTGGATAGCTTGCTCTTGATATCGCTTTCAAGGTGGTCGCAGAGCTTATGGGCTGTCTCTAGTGTCACCGATTTGGGCAAGACGAGGTGTAAGTTTATGTAGCGCTGGCTTCCCGCCTTGCGTGTGCGCAGCTCGTGAAAACCGGTTATCTCGCCCAGATGTTCTGTGATGCTGGCTGCTATGATATCTTCCTCTGCTTTGGGCAAGCGCACGTCTACCAGGCCGCCCATCGACTTGCGGGTAATGTTCCAGGCCGCCCTGATGATAAGCAGAGCCACTCCGATGGCGATTATGGGGTCCAGAATATACCAGTGTGTTGTCTCTACCACCAGCAGTCCGACGAGAACGCCCAACGAGGTGTAAACATCGGTGGTGAGATGCCAGGCATCCGCTTCCAGTGCTACTGAATCTGTACGGTTAGCCATCCTGTGGAGGAATCGTGATACGAAGAGATTTGCCACTACTGAGAAGGCCATAATGCCTATGCCGGCGACCAAGAACTCCGGCCTGGCTCTATTGATTATCCTGACTATCGCTTCGTAGATAATGAGAGCTGCTGCCAGGAATATGAGAAGCGCCTCAACGAAGCCGCTGATATTTTCAAACTTGCCGTGGCCGAACTCGTGCTCCTCATCGGCGGGCTTGGCGGCTGCGCGTATGCTGAAAAAAGCGATTAACGCGGCCAGGAGGTCTACCGTGCTGTGGGCGCCCTCGGAAATGACGCTGACGCTGCCCATGATAAACCCTACTGACAGCTTGAGGGCGACAAGGATGCTATTGGAAAGGATTGACAGGCCAGCAGCTCTGGTCTTGGTGGAAAACATTATGCCTCAAACTCCTGTCCCTTTACCCTAGGACGCAAGGTCTGTAAGCGAATCAGAAGCTGGTAACCCCTGCTGGAACTCGCATCTTGACAGGCAATGAGGCAATCATTACCAATCTCCGTTCCCGAACATGATAACACATGGAACGTGGCAGTCAAGCCATTTGTAAGGAAGATTGTTTACCTAAAAAATAGAAGCATGGAGAAGTAAATGTCATTGTTATAAAAATAGACCTTTTGCCGTTCGCCCCGCGCCCTTCGATATGCTCGGGACAGGGCTCACCACGAACGGGAAATTGCTTGCTATAATGACAGGGATGCAACGTCGCCAATGGGCCGCTCGTCTTTTTGCACCTGACCGGCGCTATCTCAGCCCTCCACCTCAGGTGTGGCATCCGGAGAGGTTAATGTAGTCCCACTTCGTGACTGAATCCTTGCATTCGGGTGTGATGATGGTGAGGGTCACGGTGTAGTTACCGTTTCCGCTATAGGTATAAGTAGGGTTTTGCTGGGTGCTGTCAATGATGCCATCGTTATTGAAGTCCCAGGCCCAAGCGGTTACGTCGCCCTTGGATTTGTCGATAAAATGAACCGTGGTAGTTCCTTCGCACGATGTGCCGTTACCTTGAACTTCGCAGTTCTCAGGTACGGACTCGATGGTGAAGTCAGCCAGGTAACAGCGCGTGACCTGTACGTAATCTTTCTTTACTACGGTGTCGTTGCCGCCAGGGCCTGTAACCGTCAGGCTCACGGTGTAATTACCTGGAATTTCATAAGTGTACACCGGGTTCTGTAAGTTGTTGTCAGGTACTCCGTCGCCGTTGAAATCCCACTCCCAGGTAGTGATGTTACCTGTCGATTTATCGCTGAACTGTATCTCCAGAGGAGGGTGGCCGATGAGGGGTGTGGCAGAGAACTCAGCCTGAGGAGCCTTGGTTCCGCAACCTACCAGAGTGCTTAATGCCAAAATAATCAAAGCTAGGACTGCCGCTACCCTCGTCATTGCTGTCCTCCGAATATGCGACCCCTATTATACCACGAAGTACTTACCGCCAATCTAACATAAAAATGCTGTCAGAGAAAGCAAAACTGAAAGGTCTCACAATTCAGGTCGTTTAGCAATGAGTCTACCATACCGACGAAAGTCGGTATCCAGATAACTTCACCGTAATTTTGAAGCTGGGATTTCTGGATTCCGTGTCAAGCACGGAATGGTAATTTGTTTCTAAACACCCTCTCACAATTCAGGTTCGACTTCAAACCATTGATAGGATATAATTTGATGAGATGTTCCTTGAAAAAGCTTTCCGGGGGAAGTATAGATGAGTAAAAGGGATATACTCGAGGTTACGGATAAACCTATAATACCCGACCAAGCTATCGCTAAGATTAAAGCAGAAGACTGCGGTGCAGTTGTCACCTTTACCGGCAAGGTACGAGGCCGCTCCGGGGATAAAAAAGTACTGTACCTGGAGCATGGAATCTCCGGCGAAGCGCCGGAGAAGATGCTTAAGGACATAGTTGCTGAAATCAGGAAAAGGTGGGAAA
>DAOUMT010000197.1:0-2362 GCA_034409195.1 Dehalococcoidia bacterium | reverse complement strand
GCCAGGACATGATATGTATATTCTGCTCCTCAAGCTGTTTCATCAGGCTGGACTTTCTGCCCAGATATTTGGAGTGCTTCTTGGTGACTTTCTCAGCCTCCGGGCCGGAGACCACGGTTACCGAATAACCCTGAGATAACAGGGCGCTTGCCCCCGCCAGGCCGGGAAGCCCCGCGCCCAATATCAATATGCTGCTCTCCAGAGAACGTTCTTCGCCGGTTGACGTAGTGGTTCCCTTGGCTCGGGCAACCCCTGCAGTGATTATCACTATCGCTTTGCGGGTAGCGCCTGTGGGGTCATCCTTGTGTACCCAGGCGCACTGCTCCCGGATGTTCACGAATTCCACAGGTAAGCCGCAGGAGGAAATAAGGCCATCGTTGAGATGGTGCTGGCATATTACACGCCTGTCGGTGCAGCTATAGCATATCTGGTCCAGATTGCAGCAGCGGCAGGCTGCGAGCACAACCTGTCCCAGTTTGGACTCGGCGGCTTTGGCTGCGATCTGCTGCGCGCCTTCTTCGCTGCATGCCTGCGCTACCTCCTGGACACTGTATATGTTAGGAAGCAGCTCTATTTCCCTGAGAACCTGTTCGAAATCTATCACGGAGCTGATGCTGCCGCCGCAGCTGCATAACACCAGGCCGATGCGGCCCCTGTCTGAACTACCTGGCGTTGCTTCAATTGACTGGGACTCCGATTGCGCATCTGGTTCTGCCGGATATGCTTCTTCTCTCAGCTTCAGCCCTGCTGCAGCTTCCATAGCTATGGCTGAAGCTTGGGCGAGCTTGTTCTCGAGGTTACCATTGTCAAGTGTCTTTACTGTATATATCCCTGGCCTTGTGGACTTGCGGGCAGTCGTTTTGCCCCGGTCACCATGAGTAAAGTTGATTATAGCCTCAGCATCTATCTCGATATTCTTAATACTATCCTTATGGAACACCGCGCCTAATTCACATGTCTCTTCGCACTCCAGACATTCGCTGCACAGGGCGCAATTGAGACAGCGCCCTGCTTCCTGCTCTGCCACCTCGCGGGGCAGCCCGGACGATGTCTCCTCGAAGCTGCCCATCCTCTTCGAATAATGTATTAGTGGCATGTGGGCTCGCTTGTGTCGAGAAGCTTCTCTTTCCCGGACATCGACCTGGGCGACTCGAGGTTTCTCAATAGTGCGACCCTTTCTTAAATCGTGCCCCCTTAGATACTTGTCTATAGACTCTGCCGCCCGCAGCCCGGCAGCCATGGCCTCCACGACATTGTTGGGCCCCATGATGCAGTCCCCTCCGGCGAAGATGCCGGGTATGTTTGTCTCAAGGGTGAGAGGGTCAACCTTTATCGTCCCATTGTCTCTTACGGTATTGAGCCCTTTTATATTGAGCAGAGAAGTGTCCGGACGCTGGCCGATCGCTACCACAACTTGGTCAGTGTCTATGACAAACTCCGAACCCGGTATCGGCTCCGGTCTGCGGCGGCCATCTTTTCCTATGTCACCGAGCCTCATCCGCTGGCATCGTATTCCGGTCACTTTGTTCCCGTCGCCGAGAATCTCGATGGGGGAGACGAGGTATTCTATAGTTATGCCTTCTTTGATAGCTTCCTCGATATCCTCTTTAACCGCAGTAATCTCGTCTGCAGTACGGCGGTAGAGTATCCGTACCTTGCCCTTGCCTCCTCTCTTTGCGGTTCTCGCTGAGTCCACGGCGCTGTTCCCGCCCCCAATGACTACTATGTTGGAGCCTACCGAAACGCCGACTTTCTGGTTCAGCGCAAATAGCAGCGAGATGCCATCCACTACTCCGTCGAGGTTCTCGCCAGGGATGTCCAGCCTGTTGTTCTTTTGCCCGCCTATGGCTATGAAGAACGCCTTATATTGTCGCGCCTTGAGGTCGGATAATGTAACATCGCGGCCTACCGTTATCCCCGTCTTTATATCTACACCAAGCGCTCTGATTGCTTCTACCTCTCTCTCGCGCACCTCGCGGGGGAGGCGGAATCTGGGAATGCCCGTCGCCAGCATTCCCCCTGCTACTGCGTGGGATTCGAATATAGCGGGGGTATAACCACGGCGAGCCAGTTCCCAAGCGGCAGTCAGCCCGGCGGGCCCGCTCCCGACGATGGCGACCTTTTCCTTTCGGGAGGCTGCAGGCGCTTTGCGGCTATATTTAATGCCGGAGGCATTATCAGCAGCGTAGCGATGCATCGCCTGGATGAACACAGGGGCGGCGACCTCGGCGCGTTTGCAACTGCTTTCACAGGCGTGCGTGCATACGCGGCCAAGTATGCCGGCCAGAGGTGCTGCTTCGTTTATCAGGCTGAGTGCCTCGTCCACTTTACCCCGTGACAGCAGGGGGATAAATCCCTGCAC
>DAOUMT010000196.1:0-3682 GCA_034409195.1 Dehalococcoidia bacterium | reverse complement strand
AGCTTGCCCTGTCCGAGAGACGTCTGCCCACCATAACCTCCGCCAAGAGCAGAAGCAAGAAGACGAGGTGGATTTGAGGTCACAATTGCCAATAGATGACCAAGTGTGCCAGCGCCGTTCCATCCGTTTGAAGGATTATGACTATTCGCTAGAAGGCGCATACTTCGTGACGGTTTGTACCCACAAAAAAGCGTTACTTTTCGAAAATGAACCTATTAACGCCATAGTGGGAAAATGCTGGCTAGAGATTCCTGTTCATTTCCCCAATGTTCAATTGGATGAATGGGTTATTATGCCTAATCATTTACATGGGATTTTGATTATCACTGCCAAATGCAAGACCTCAAAATATCCTACGAACAACGTTTATAATGTCCGTAGGGGCGACCCAATGGGGCGCCCCTACATCCGCCCACACGGGCCAACCCCTGACTCTATTGGCACCATCGTAGGACAATTCAAATCCGTCGTTACGAAAAGGATAAATAAGCTGCGTGGAACGCCTGGCGCTCGTATCTGGCAGCGCAATTATTACGAACACGTTATTCGTAACGAAACCGACTTGAACGACATCCGCCAGTACATCCTTGACAACCCTGTAAAATGGGATATGGACGAAAACAATCCGGATAGGCAGATAGATAAACTCATACCACAAGGAGAACCGGTTTGTCTGACAAGATAGGCGAGGTTATCGAGGCCAGCACAGGCCAGTTTGTGGCCGAATGCTATGAACTGCACTCTCCACCGCCGCTGGGCAGCCTGGTTAAGACCAGCGACGGCGATGTGCAGATTTACGGCGTGGTCTGCAACGCCGCTACCGAGAGTATTGAGCCCAACCGCCGTCCCATTGCCCGGGGCAAGAATGAAGCCACCGAGGAGAGCATCTATCGTCAACACCCGCAGCTTCTGAAGCTGCTGCGTACGACATTCGATACCCTTGTCGTGGGACACAGCAAAGGGGAGGCAACATCGCCCGTACATTACCTGCCTCCCCGCCCGCCCCGCGTCCACAGCTTCGTCTACCTCTGCGAGCAGGATGAGGTACGCCGATTTACCCAGTCGCTGGATTTCCTGCCCCTACTGCTGGGTGCCAGGGCAGGGGCTGTTGACGAGATAGTCGCCGCCTGCCTGCGCCAGGCAAGCTGTGCTCACGACGACCAGCGGGCCTTCCTGGTCAGGTCAGGCAAAGAACTCGCCATCCTGCTCGGCGGCGAGCTAAACCGGCTCAACGCTATCCTCAGGAGGATCAGGCTGTGAACGAAGGAACGCCTCGGGGAAACCGTTTAGGCATAGTGGTCGGCGGCTCGCTGACCAGGGGAATGGAGGTCAAGCTGGATAGCGCCACTCCCATCGAGGAGATGGCCGTGGGACGCTATGTCGTTATCGAAGGCCAGAAGAGCCGCTTCTTCGGCATGATTACCGATGTCACCCTAGGAGCCACCAACCCGCAGCTTGCCATAACGCCACCCGATGTCTCCGACCCTTTCATCGCCGAGGTCATCGCCGGCACCAGCACTTACGGCAGCATCCATGTAGTGCCCATGCTCACCATCAGCGGAGATGCCGTAAGCATTCTGGAAGGGCCGCAGCCGGTGAAAACAGTGCCTGCCCATTTTTCCGTGGCGCGGGAGGCATCGGAGCAGGATGTGGAGACAGTCTTCGGGCAGGAGGACGAGAAGCATTTCTATGTTGGTACACCTCTGGATATGGAGACCAGGGTCTGCCTCGACATCCCCGAGTTCGTGAAACGCTCCAACGGCGTCTTCGGCAAGAGCGGCACCGGCAAGACCTTCTTCACCAGGCTGCTCCTCATCGGCATGGTGCAGAAGAAGGCGGCGGCCAACCTCATCTTCGACATGCACAATGAGTACGGCTGGGAGGGCACCAGCGAGGGAGGCCGCAGCGTGAAGGGGCTCAAACAGCTCTTCCCCTCGCAGATCGCTGTGTTCGCCCTTGACGAAGAGAGCGCGCGACGCCGTCAGGTGAAAACCGACTGCATCGTGGAGATAGGTTACGACGAGATAGAACCCGAAGACATCGAGCTGCTCAAGGATACGCTGAACCTGACTCAGCCGGCCATTGAGGCTGTGCATCAAATGGCTCGCAACTTCGGCGAGCAGCGTTGGCTGGAGGGCTTTTTCAACCTGAGCGGAGGGGAGGAGACCAAAAACCTGCTGGACAGGCTGAGCATACACGAGAGCAGCTATCGCAACCTGCGCCGCGGCATGGAAAGATTGAGAAGGCTCCCCTTTCTGGTATCCCATGCCCGGGAGAACTCGGTACAGCGAATCTTAGAACATCTCGACCGGGGCATGAACGTAGTGCTCGAATTCGGCAGATACACCGATGTCACCGCCTACGTGCTGGTGGCTAATATCCTCACCCGCCGCATCTACGCCCAGTACCGCGAGCGCAAGGAAGCGGCAATGGGAGAGAAGAAAGCCGAACCATATCCCCTGGTGATAACTATCGAAGAGGCTCACAAGTTCCTTAACCCCGAGGTAGCAGGGCAGACCATATTCGGCGCTATAGCCCGCGAGATGAGGAAGTATAATGTCACCCTGCTGGTCATAGACCAGCGTCCCTCAGGGATAGACGACGAGGTCATGTCCCAGCTTGGCACCAAGGTCGCCTATCTATTGGACAACGAAAAGGACATAGACAGCGTGCTCATGGGCGTCTCGGGCAAGACCGAGCTTAAGACAGTGCTGGCCAAGCTGGAGGCAAAGCAGCAGGCGCTTATCTTCGGCCACGCGCTGCCCATGCCGGTGGTGGTCAGGACCAGGGAATACGGCTCAGCCGAATCTTATAAGGAGTTCGGCTTCCGGGACGCAGCAGAGCTAAAGAAGAAGGCTGAAAAAGATATCAAGGACCTCTTTTAACTTCCTCGGCATACTCCAATCGAGTAACCCCGAGATGCCTCATTGAAGCCTTACGTGGAATAGAAGCGCACTATACAATGCTGAGAGCCCTTGCAGATTTGGTTCTTCAGCTCATATTTTATGTTCGAGCCGAACTCGCTGGCCCACACGGAATACTCCGTATTACATATAAGTGTGCCTATTTTACTGGAAAGCTTTTCTCTGCCAGATTTAATCATCAGGTTATGCCAGGGACATACGCTTATAGTTATCTTAAAACCATCTCCGCTGCCAGTTTTATCAGCTTTTAACTCATAACCTTCCAGGGAGAGCCTGGTAGTAAGGCACTCGAAGAGCCTATCTATGCCATCGCCCATCCTTCCCAGGGATTTCAGAAAGCGGGCCTGTATCTTGGGCATAACCTTCCAGACCTCGTTATCAATGTCGAGTGCCACATCGAATCCATACTTTTCCTCAATCTTCATGAACCACAGCCCGTCTACTGTAGTGTAGCTGCGATGAAAATACTCTTCGATTTGCTTATCGCTCAGTCGAATCATTTTTTTCACCTGCCTCTGTCCGGTTTCCGCCCGATTAGAATCCATGAAACATGGTGATGTGTTTTACCCTGATAATGAGGCTCATCATATTTATGCTCATAAAGTGCCCGCATATTCAAAAAATCAAAATCGTCACGCAGCTCTTCAGCGGTACAAAAGTGAAGATACTTCTTTCCCTGAAATGAATGCGGCTCGCTCTCAACTGCGTCTCCTCTTCCGTATTCCTCAGGATCGTTTACGGAAAGCGTATTCAGAAAC
>DAOUMT010000195.1:0-9481 GCA_034409195.1 Dehalococcoidia bacterium | reverse complement strand
GCCTTTCGGTGGTTTTCGCACCTTGCGCAGCATGCAGGAGAAGAATTGATCAGTCAGATATAGAAACGAATTTATCTACTTTCTTACAGGATTAATCGTATTTTGTCAAGTGATTTTCATAAGAGCGTTTGGCAGCACTCTTCAGCCCTCTAAATCCCCCGGTCTTGAGGGAATTGGGGCACAGTACACTGTGCCCTGTTGGTTAAATGTGATAAATTTTTAACTTTTTCCCCACTCATTTTATGATTTCTCCACATTTGGCTTGATATTATATCTTATGTGTGCATTTTCAATGATGGCTGCGCCGCAAAGCTTTCTAGGCTTGCGGGAAGGCGAATATGGAGGACAAATGAATGACAAAGAGATAAAAGTCTACACTACGAACACCTGACCCTACTGCAATATGGTCAAGAGTTTCCTGACCAATAATAAGGTAACCTTCCGGGAAATAAATATTGCGGAAGACAAAGCAGGCCGAGAAGAGATGGTTCGTAAATCAGGACGAATGGTAGTGCCTATCATTGAAATCGATGGCGATATCATTGTCGGTTTCGATCAAGCGAAACTGAAAGAGAAGCTGGGACTTAACTAAAAAACTTATCGAGCACGCTATATGTACGAGTTGATTGTTATCGGCGGCGGACCGGCGGGGATGACCGCTACTGTTTACGCTGCCAGGAAAAGGATAAACACTCTGCTGTTGAGCAAAGACCTGGGAGGCCAGCCTCTGTGGGCAAGCAAGGTGGAAAATTATATGGGCTATCAATATATTGATGGCCCTGAACTAATGCTGAAATTCGAAGAGCAGGTGAAGAAATTCCCTGTGGAGCAGAAGATTGGGCAGGGAGCAACAGCTTTATCACGGTTGAATTCAGGATTTCAGGTGGAGGTGGACGACAGTCAGAGCTATCGAGCGAAGTCAGTTATAGTTGCTACGGGGAAGCGTCCCCGGCCCCTCAATGTGCCTGGTGAAGAATTGTTGAGGGGGAGAGGTGTGACCTATTGTGCTATTTGCGATGGCCCCATCTTTGCCGGGCAGAAGGTAGCGATAGTAGGCGGGGGCAATGCTGCTCTCGAAGCTGCGAACGACATGGTTGGGATCGCGGAGCATGTCTACTTGGTGTCCCTTATGCAGCTCAGCGGGGATCAGATACTTATTCAGAAGTTGAGAGATGCCTCCAACGTGACATTTTTCGTAGAACATGAGGTTGTTCAGATAGAGGGTTCAAGCCGTGTGGAGGGAATTGTCATCAGGGACATGAAGACGAAAAAAGAGGTCAAGCTTGAGCTCGGAGGCGTCTTTGTAGAAATCGGGCGGATACCCAACGCAGAACTGGCCAGAGGCATTGCCAAAGTCAACAAGTTCGGTGAAATTGAGGTGGATTGTTCTTGTGAGACTGGAATACCAGGGCTATTCGCTGCCGGTGATGTGACGAACGCACCGGACAAGCAGATCATCATAGCTGCCGGTGACGGGGCTAAGGCTGCATTACAGGCTCATCGTTACTTGCAGAGACTATAAGGAGGTGTCGGATGGGTATATTTTTTTCAGGCAGGGAGCTTATCGAAATTGCTATCGGGATCGAGGGGAATGGAGCATTATTCTATAATGCACTGGCAGGCTCTGCTAAAAATCCGGAGGCTAAGGGTACGTACGTATATCTGGCTGACCAGGAAAAGCAACATGCCGCTATCTTCCAGAAGATGCTGAGTATGGTGAGTGCTTATAAGCCGCCCGAGACCTACACCGAACAGTACAATCTTTACCTGAAAGCGCTGATAGACTCATTAATATTTACAGATGATAAGGTCACCCTTGAGATGGCACAGAAGGTAAAAAGCGATACCGAGGCAATTCAGATCGGCATGCAGGCAGAGAAAGACTCGATTCTGTTTTATACAGAGGTTAGAGAGCTTGTTCGCCCTCCCGACCGTAAGGTAGTTAAGAAAATAATTGACGAAGAGAAATCCCATCTAAGACAGCTTACAGTCATTAGAGCAGGTCTCAGGTAATCAATGGAAGCCAATGTGCAGTAATTACAGCAAAAGGAGGTGAGCTATATGTCAGCAAAGGAGGCACGGTAACGAAAGGTGGTGGTGGGGCTCTTGTCTGCTGTGGTGAATAACGCAGGCCAAAAAGCAAAAAATTATTGAGGAGGTTGAAATGGCGTACACTGCTAAGGACTACAAAGGTTTAATCGGGATGAAGGGTTTCAGTGATACCTTGCTCAACAATCACTTCACGCTTTATCAGGGTTATGTGACCAACACCAATAAGGTATTAGACGCTCTTGCTGCCATGCTGAAGGACGGTAAAGTCGGCACGCCTGAATATGCCGAATTGAAGCGCAGGTTAGGCTGGGAGTTCAACGGGATGCGGCTTCATGAGCTGTATTTTGAGAACCTTGGCGGCAAGGCACCGATTAACAAGTCTGGCAAGCTGGGCAAGAAGCTGGCTGAGGACTTCGGCAGCTACGAAAACTGGGAGAAGGATTTCAGGGGCACCGGCGCTATGCGGGGCATTGGCTGGACTATTCTCTACCAGGATAACCTGAGCGGTAAACTGATTAATCAGTGGATCAACGAGCACGATGCCGGCCATCCTGCAGGATGCACCCCTGTCCTGGTACTGGATGTTTTTGAGCATGCCTTTATGATAGACTATGGGCTGAAAAAGGCGGACTATATCGAATCCTTTTGCAACAACATCAACTGGGGTGCCGCGGAGGCTCGTATCAAGTAAAATCTGGCTGGGAATCTATAGTTTTTGCGAAGAGCTAATCTAACTAAGCAGTGGAGAAGCAGATAACAATTGTTACTGCGATGATACTGCTTAGTTGCATATCTGCGTTGCGATGCCCTATATTCGGCGGTAAGGAGTTGATATTAAATTGTGAGAAGGGTATTATTATTATTCTGTAATAATAGAAACGTATATGATAAATCCTTCACGACGTTTCCTGCAGATAATATTTGCCCTGATTGCAGTTATTGCTATAGGCACAGTTGGCTATAAACTAATAGAAGGGTGGTCATTGCTCGATTCCGTTTATATGACGGTGATCACCATAAGCACTGTAGGATATACGGAGGTTCATGCGCTATCGCAGGCGGGGCGAATATTCACCATTATTCTTATTATTAGTGGCGTTGGTGTCTTGTTTTATGGCGTGACTACTGTTGTGCAATACGTGATCGAGGGTAATCTCGAAATTATACTAGGAAGACGTCGAATGAAAGAGAAGATTTCTAAACTCAAAGGTCACATTATTGTTTGTGGCTTTGGGCGTGTGGGGAAGGAGGTGGCACGTGTTTTCCAGCAGGAGGGAGTTGATTTTGTAGTAATTGATAATTCAAAAGATGCTATCGCTGAAGCTGCTGCTAGCGGCTATTTATATGTGGAAGGCAATGCCAGCAGTGACGAAGTTCTGAAGGAGGCCGGTATCCAACATGCGCGGGGACTGGTGGCCGCTGCGGGCAGCGATGCAGACAATGTCTTCGTAACACTTTCAGCCAGGGGACTGCGTCCGGATATCTTTATCACCGCTCGCGCCAGCGCCCAGGAGTCAGAGTTCAAGCTGAGACGGGCCGGAGCCGACAGGACAATATATCCGCATGTTCTGGGGGGACGGAGGCTGGCTATGTTGGCTCTGCGTCCTCTCGTTGTAGATTTCGTTGACACGGCCTTAGAGAGCCGGGGCAAAGAATTGGTTCTGGAAAATATAGGGGTCGGCCCTGGGTCACCAGTGATAGGAAAGACCTGTAAGGAAGGGCAGCGATGCGCTAACGGGGCTGTTATTCTGGCCGTGAGAAAGAAGGACGGTAGACTTTTTACCAGTATATCTGATGAGATGTCGCTAGAGCTTGGAGACCAGCTGATTGTAATCGGGAATCGTGAGCAATTACGGGATTTGGAAGGGACGAGTTAAGAATAGAAGATTCATAGTGCAGAGTCGGTGTTGAATAGATTTAAGCGTTGAGGTGGAAGGCAAACAGGCGATCGGGACGAGTGAAAAGTAGCTTCTCTGGAAAAATCTAAATTAAGGAAGGACGTGAGATGGACCTCAAAGCCCTGTATCCCATAAGCTACGGCATGTATATAGTAGGTTCCAAAAAGGGAGACAAAATTAATGCCCAGATCGCTAACACAGTAATTCAGGTCTGCTCGGAGCCACCGACTATCTCTGTATGCATCAATAAAGGTAATCTCACACATGAGTTCATTCTGGATAGCAAGGTCTTTACCGTTTCGGTGCTATCCAAAGAGACGCCTTTGAGCCTCATCGGCCGTTTTGGCTTCAAATCGGGGCGTGATGTAAACAAGTTTGAGGGTGTCAACTATAAAATAGGTGAGACTAAAGCGCCTATAGTAATGGATAACGCTCTATCCTATATGGAAGCTAATGTGGTAGGCTCTTTGGATACGCCAACACATACTATATTTGTGGGTGAGCTTGTGGATGCTGGTGTTATCAGGGAAGGTGAGCCTATGACCTACGCCTATTATCATGAGGTCAAGCGCGGTACTGTTCCCAAGACAGCTCCCCATTATGTTGCGGAGAAGAAAGAAGGAGGTGTCCAGTTGGCGAAGTATAGGTGTTCGGTTTGCGGATATATCTATGACCCGGAAAAGGGTGATCCTGAAAGCAACACACCACCAGGGACTCCGTTCGAGAAACTGCCGGATGATTGGACGTGCCCTGTCTGTGGTGCGGCTAAGAGCGAGTTTGAAAAAATATCATAACGAGGAGCAGCAGGGAGCGCTTCAGAAGACATGGCCACACAGGTAGAGTTCATAAAATCTAACCCTTATTTCTCAGGCCTGGGCCCTGACGAGTTCGATTCTCTCAAGGGTCTCATCTTTGAGACTGCGGCTGAGAGAGGGAAGTTCATATTGCTTGAAAGCGAACCCGCTGATGCGTTGTATTTTGTCGTTTCGGGCGTGGTAAAGGTGTTCAAGACATCGGCTGATGGAAGAGAGCAGATTCTCCAAATAGTACGTCCCGGCGAATCTTTTAATGATACCCCTGTATTCGATGGCGGCCTGAATGCAGCCAGCGCCCAGGCTATGGGGCCGGTTGTCCTTTATGGGATAAAAATTAGTGACATGGGGACTATTCTTCGTACACACCCACAGGTGGCACTGAATGTAATCCGCGTTTTAGCACAAAAGATACGGCATTTGGTATCTCTGGTGGAAGACCTATCTTTCAAGCACGTTACTGCCCGCCTGGCCAAGATACTCCTAGAATACGCCGGCGATGGGGCAGTCCCAAATAAGCCGCGCCTGACCCAACAGGAGATGGCAGCTATGGCTGGAACTGCCCGTGAGATGATCGGCAGGTCGCTCAAAGAGCTTGAGGACGAAGGGGTAATCAGGCTGGAGCACCATCGCATAGTCGTTACCGACAAAGAAGCTTTGAAGAAATGGGCGGGGGTGGTTGAATGAGACAAAGGTCACATACAGATAACCATTCTCGCTTTTAACATGAATATGGATGGAGTTTAATTGGATGCCAGATATTCCTGTAATTGACCCGGAAAAATGTGATGGATGTGGCCTCTGTATCAATGTGTGCGCGTGCAAATCACTGGTACTATCAGGAAATATTGTCACTTATGTCGAGTCAGGCAACTGCGGCTGGTGCACGTGGTGTGAAGCTGTATGCCCAAGGGGTGCCATAAATTGTCCTTTCGAAATAGCTATAGAAGAACGTTAGACAAACGTATTTCATCCTCCCCTTATTCTCATGTACCTGCTGAACTTCTGTACTATATCTCGTTGAAAATGAGACAGAAGTCACATACAATGGCCGATCTATGAGTTAATGTGTGCTTTGAGGTAGGAAATGGGGCGCAAACCTAAAGAGGGACAACAAAAAAAGAAACAAACATCCAAAGTCGAGTGTGTTCATTACTGGATAATCGAAAGCCCTCAAGGGCCTGTAAGCAGGGGTGTATGTAAGTACTGTGGGGCAGTTAACGAGTTCAGGAATTATATGCCGTATCCGTCGTGGGAAGGCAAAATGCCAAGGCTTCCGGCAGCGGGGGAGATGTCCGATATTGAACCTAGCGATGATGCGGATAACAGTTCCTGAGAGATAAATAGAGAAAAGAGGCTCTGGTAGTATTTAGGGGGGCTGGGACCGAAATCAGCCCCCTACTTTTTTGTTATCTGGCCCGCCGAATCGCCTCTTCCGGGGGTTGCCCCGCTGGACAAGTTGGGGGGAGATATAGACATATCGTTTGCCATATTTCGACAAAGGTGGGAACTATGGCAATATCATTTGTTGCCCCAATGTTTGCAGGAAAGAATCCACAGTGCAGAAATCCTCTTGTCCCCAGGATAGCTTCATAACAGCTTCAAGTATCTCGTTATTGTCGGGTTGGGACTGGGAAGGGTAGCGGTAGCTTGTATTACTGTGATACCTCGCCTCTCTTTGCCTCTTATTGGGGGCCCTGACAATGAGCATAGTATCTATCAAGGGCTCCAGTTGAGGCACTGTTATATCGGGAGATGTAAGCCGCCCACTTATCCCGTCCTCCTCACCCTGTGCCAAAGGTATCGATTTAACTAGGCTACGGTCTGGGATATGAAGCCTGCCGCTGACACTTGGTATGGCAGCAATATTCAGCCTATTTATCATTTCGAGCGTGTTGGCGTAACCACCGAGCTGATCTGCAATTTCCCCGCCCAGCATGCTCACCCTTTCCCCATCGCTGCCTATCGAGGCCAGGAATACCTCACCTACCAACAACAGTTTCTGTGCTATTTGCAGATAGCTCACCAGTTCTCTGGTTGGGGTTGCAGAACCGAAGTAAGGGATGGCGAATTCAGTACCTGGTGTGGATTCTTCATCCTGTGTCCAATCCGTACCCTTGAATTCTTCGAAGGAAATCTGTCCACATATCAGTGACCTAATGGCTGCATTCTGCTCTGGCGATAATTGATGGCCTCCTTTTTTCATTATCAATCTTCTTATTTCGAGGGCCTTTTTTACCCTTGCGCTAACGTCATCGAGGTCGAAGGGCTTGGTCACGTAATCATATGCCCCCAGTCTCAGGGCTTCTATGTATATTTCTGTGTCTGCTATCGCCGTTATCATAATGACGCAGGTATCAGGATAATCGGCAGTAAGTCTGCGCAATACCTCTATCCCCGAAAGGCCTGGCATATTTATGTCAAGGAGCACCAGATCGTAGCTTTTCATCGAGGCTTTATGCAAAGCCTCCCTGCCATCGGCTGCAACTTCACAATGGTAACCGTCGAACTCTAATTTCCGGGAAAGGATACTTCTTATTGACTCTTCATCGTCGACTATTAATACGGTTGGCTTTTCTTTTTCCATTTATGTTCTCCGAGCTATCGGGATTTTGGACTAGAATAAACTCAGCTTAGGTAAGGACAAATCCACGGAGTTAGTAGAAAGGTCAAAGATAAGAAATGCACAGTTATCTCGTTTCGGGACTGTTATTTCGCGTGAGATTTACATGACAGAAGGTTAACACACTCGATTTCAAGGATAAATAGTCCATTTAGGCGTTTATTATCAAGAAAATGGTACTGGCGAGTACTAGAGTGGGCTTAAGGCTAGGGGCTGTGAGCGATGTTAGGTTAATTTGCCATGTGCTGAAAGCGTACTGGATGGTTCGTTTAATTGATACAGGGTTAGATTTTAACCTTGCCGTAGCGTTCCCATTCGCTGTAAACACAGCCGCAGTATCCCTGGTGGTAAAGAGCGAGTTCTCGAGATAAGCGGTGACTTTCCCTGAAGCCCGGTCGGAAATCCTCATAATGAAACAGTCTCCCTTTTTCTCTTCCAAGCTGTTCACCCAATTGGCGCAGTAGCTCGTGTTTCTGATAAGGGCTGATGAGCAAGGTGGTGGTAAAAGCTTCAAAACCTTTTTCTTGAGCAACCTCGGCGGTTTTTGTTAACCGCAACCTGTAGCAATCGGGACAGCGGTTGCTCTCATGTCCTACCACGGCTTGAAAGTATTTTAGCATGTCGTAACCTTCGGCTATGATTAGGGGCAGGTTTGTGGCCCGGGCAAAAGTTTGCATAGCCTCGAGGCGTAGCTGGTGCTCCCGAAAGGGGTGGATATTGGGGTTATACCAGAAAGCCGTGACTTTAAGTCCCCTGTCCTGCAAGGATTTCACTACGTAGGTGGAGCAGGGGCCGCAGCAGACATGGAGAAGAATGGAAGACATACTTTCTACCCTAGCAACTAGCTCTGATTACAACAGGCTTGGTTGGTCTGGTTTTCTCTTGGGGTAAGGCAATTCCAGGTGTTCGTAGGCAAAGCGGGTAGCTACCCTGCCCCGCGGAGTGCGTTCCATAAAACTCAATTGCAAGAGATAGGGCTCGTAGACATCCATAATTGTATCTGCCTCTTCACTGATGGCAGCGGCAATGGTCTCTAACCCAACAGGGCCGCCGTTGAACTTCTCAATAATGATGCGCAGAATCTTGTGGTCTATTTCGTCGAGCCCTATGTGGTCAATTTCCAGTCTACCCAGCGCCTCCAAAGCAACTTTTTCTGTGATGACCCCTTTACCTTTTACCTGAGCATAGTCTCTGACGCGCTTGAGTAATCTATTAGCTACTCTGGGAGTGCCGCGGGCACGCTTAGCGATTTCCTCCAGTCCACTCTTCTCGGCTTCGATGCCGAGGAGGCGGGCTGACCTTGCGAGTATAACTTCGATAGCACCCTGGTCATAAAAATCGAGTCGATATACTGCCCCGAATCTATCGCGAAGAGGTGGGCTGAGCAGTGCGAACCGTGTCGTCGCTCCGACGAGGGTGAAGCGAGGCAGATTCAGCCTGAGGCTCCTGGCTCCTGCACCCTTGCCCATGACGATATCCAGGGCGAACTCCTCCATCACCGGGTACAGCACCTCCTCTACCAGGCGGCCCAGACGGTGTATCTCGTCAATGAACAGGATGTCTCCTTTGTTAAGGTTGGTGATGATAGCTGCGATATCTCCGGGGCGTTCTATAGCAGGGCCGGATGTGATCCTGATATTTACTCCCATCTCAGCAGCAATGATATAGGCCAGAGTTGTCTTGCCCAGCCCTGGAGGGCCATAGAGCAAAATATGGTCTAAAGTTTCCCCTCTGCCCTGAGCAGCAGCCATGGCTATTTTCAGGTTTTCTTTGACCTTTTCCTGCCCCACAAAGTCAACAAGGTGTTTAGGGCGAAGGCCTTTGTCAAGAACAATATCTTCCGCTTTAGGTTTGGCCGATATTATCCGCTCCATCATGCCTCTCTGTCATATCTGTGGCATATTATATCAGATTAAGATTTCTTTGCCGAGAAAAAGGAGTACTTTATCCATCGTGGATTTGCTAAGCCCTCTCCTTTGTATGTAATTGACACCCCTGATTATATGATATAGACTCTTGTAGGCCAGTGAATTTTGGAAACTAAAAGGAGCATGAATGGACATCAGCCAAAATAAGCGAGAGTGGCAGGAGAAAAC
>DAOUMT010000194.1:0-7034 GCA_034409195.1 Dehalococcoidia bacterium | reverse complement strand
AGATAGAGGCCGTGGTCTTGACAGTCAGGACTGGAGGGGCGTAATCTTACTGCCAGATGCGGTTGAGGCACGAAATGTCTCATCCCCGAATTTAAATGGGAAATGTCGGTTTAGCGCTTTGTCTGCCTGATGGCAAGAGTTTTCAGCTGTTTTGAACCGTGACGAGGCCTGAATATCTGTTTATCAAGGGCCTTATTCTGAAATCCTGGTTTTAGACACCCAACTGACTGACATAATCAAGGGACCTAGGCGAGACACTGCAGACACGTGTAGAAAGGAGTATATATTTGTCAGTGTTTAGCTTTAGCGAAGCCCATGATCTTTTACGTCACGAATTGAGAAAGTTCGCACAGAAAGAAATTGTAATTGATGCAAGAGAAGAGTCCAAGCCAGACCAAACGATACGAGATTTAGTAAGGAAAGTAGGTGACGCGGGATATTTAGGTGTGAATATTCCTGCGAAGTACGGTGGTATGACCGCTGAATGGGTCAACTGGGTATCATGGGGTATTACGATGGAAGAGCTGGCGAAGGCTGACCCTGTGCTTGGCCTGGCCTTTCTTATGCCCATGATTGCCAACCAATTATTGGCAAAATCAACCGACGAGATGAAGCAGCAATGGCTGACACCGATTATTAGAGGGCAGAAACTGACATGTTTTGCCTTAACCGAGCCCGAGTGTGGCTCTGATGCCGCTGCAATCAAAATGCGTGGAGTCAAAGATAGAAACTATTACACCCTCACCGGTGAAAAAACGGCGGTTACCCTGGGAATGTATGCCGACGTGTCGATTGTTTTCGCTAAGACCGACGTGTCCAGGGGAATCAAAGGTACGAGTTGCTTCCTCGTACCGTTAGACCTGCCCGGGATTGCCAGGTCACCATTTTCCGATTTGGGGCTCAGGGCATCAGGGCGCGCTTCGATAACCATGGACAATGTGCGAATTCCAGCTAAGCACCTCCTCGGAGAAGAAGGGCGAGGGTTCTATATGGCTATGGAGCAGTTTGATTTCATGCGAATAGGACTCGGACTCGCGGCATTAGCTCAAGCCCAAACCGCACTAGAAGAAACAATGGATTATGCCAAACAACGCACTGCTTTTGGGCAACCCATAGCCAAGTTTGAAGCGGTTTCTTTCAAGATCGCCGAGGCAGCTACGCTTATCGAGGCTGGGAGATGCCTGTGCTATCATTCTTTCTCTCTTATAGACCAGCGCCTTTCGCACACCAAGGAAGCAGCAATGTGCAAGTGGTGGTGTCCCCGAATAGCGGCAGAAATAGTTCATAATTGTCTGCTTGTTTTTGGTCACATAGGATACAGTGAAGAGCATTCGATTTCACAGAGGCTTAGAGACGTTATCGCTTTCGAAATTGCCGACGGTACAGCAGATATAATGAAGATAATTATTAGCCGAGAACTTATGGGGAGGGAATTTCGGCCCTATTGAACTCTCGACCTATGCATGGTGAGCCACTGGATTCGCGACTCCTAAACGGGAAACACTTGAGGAGGATAAATAATGACTGCTGACGACCAGACCGAGAAGAAACGCTGGATAAAGGTTTCAGGTTTCAATTTTTCAGATATCATCTACGAAAAGAGGCCCGGCGCAGCCAGAGTAACAATAAACCGTCCCCAGGCATTAAATGCATTCACGACCAATACGCAACGCGAACTGCTAGCGGCCTTCACAGACGCCGCCGATGACGAAACCATTGGAGTCGTGGTGCTTACCGGTGCCGGAAATAAGGCCTTCTGTACAGGGGGAGATGCCAAGGAGGCGGAGGCTGGCTATCGCAGGGGCATGCTGGAACTGGACCACCGCGTCAAAATGGCTATTCGGGAGATGCCCAAGCCAGTAATAGCCGCAGTCAACGGCTTCGCCATTGGCGGAGGGCAGGTATATCAGCAGATATGCGATCTCAGCATCGCATCGGAAAATGCAGTCTTTGGCCAAGTCGGCCCCAAGGTGGGAAGCGCAGATATTGGAATGGGCGCACTTGACCTGATGCTGGCCGTAGGAGAGAAGAAGGCCAAGGAGATATGGTTTATGTGCCGCCGCTACAGTGCCCGGGAAGCACTGGAGATGGGCCTGGTGAATAAGGTAGTACCGCCGGATAAGCTGGAGGAGGAAACGGACAGGTGGTGTGATGAGATACTGGAGAAGAGCCCTACCATGATAGCGGCACTCAAGGCCACCTTCCATACCGCTACAGCCTACATGCACGGAGTAGAGAATCTGGGATTCCAGCACCTGTGGAAATACTACGCATCAGATGAAAGTGCACACTGGAAGCAGTCCTTTTGGGAGAAGAAGAAGCCCGACTGGCAGAGGTTCCGCAGGAAAGAGCCGTATGCTGGCGTGTATGAAGGTGAATAGTTGCTAGAGGAGAACCCTATCCCTCTCTTACCGCTACGCCCATACCTCCGGGGCCAGCGTGCGTCCCCAGCGAGGAGCCAACCCGAGTTAAGTTTAAAGGCACATCCGGGAAAGCAGCCTTCAGACGGTCGGCAAACGCCTGCGCCTCATCATGAGCGGTAGTGTATGATACTGCTAACTCTTTCACTTTGGGAAAGCCTTTGACAAATTCGAACAGCCTCTCCACAGCTTTGGCTTTGGTACGAGCTACACCCACCAGAGAAAGGTCGCCCTCCTTCAAAGTAAGTATAGGCTTTACCCTCAGTGCCGACCCTATGAGCCCATAAGCCTTGCCCAGACGCCCGCCTCTGACCACATATTTCAGGGTATCCAGCATAAGAATAAGATGCACCTTAGGGATAGCCTGGCGCACTGCCTCGACTACCTTATCCAGGCTTGCCCCGGCCTTGGCCTGTCGCCCGGCCTCAATGACCAGAAGGCCTAAAGCCATCGAGAGAGATAGGGAGTCAATCACTTCAATGCGGCATTTCCTGGTGACAAGTTCTTTGGCCATCACCGCTGCGTTGAAGGTACCGCTTTCCTTAGAAGTGAGATGGATCGAGATAATCTCATCAGTTTTCTCAGCAAGCTTATTGTAGACATCAGCGAAGTCTCTGAGCGTGGGTATCGAGGTAGTCGGATGTACAGGGCCGTGGATCAGTTTATCGTAGAACTCCTCATCGCTTATATCCAGTTTGTCGCGATAGGATTTGTCTCCAAATACCACATATATCGGTACCACGGTGATGTCCAAATCCTGCATCAACTTGGGTGGAATGTCGCAGGTGCTGTCGGTCACCACTTTAACCGTCATATCTCTCCTTTGCGAAATTTTATCGTTTCCTGGCAACACCCAAATAATGGCTATATTCTATCAGACGCGACAAGGCTTTGGCAGCCCTGTCCGGAGTGGGATAGGGAGTCAGGTAGTTCTTCTCCAGCTTCTTGTAGAGTTCACTATCCTTGACCTCGTGCTCAACCCAGGCCGAGAGAATAACAGGCTTCTGATATCGCTTCATGAGCTCCATAGTCACGTCCAGGTTTGTCAGCGACTCCTCTTCGATAGCCCGGAGCAGCTGGTCCAGGTCAGTCAGATTATTCCTATCCCAGGGAGGCGTGCTCATGAAAGCAGAGAAGCCGGCAGCCGCCCAGACGGCACATGCAATCACCACCGCATCTATGTTCTCATCCTCCATCAGCGGCAGAAGGCAGGGATAGCTGAGGTCTCCGCTGGCGTCCACCGGGTTTCCCCGGGACCATCTTCCTGACAGCTTCGAGTTCAATTTTTCGATCGTAGCCGGCGATAGATAGGGCAGTTCCAGGCCATGCCTTTTTAGAGCATCCGCGGCGATAACGCCCAGGCCGCCGCCCACTGTCAGCACCGCTGCCCTGTTCCCTCTGGGCAGAGGCTGACCCAGCAGAACCAAGGCGACTTCGATAAGCTCCCCGACCTCATCCACCCTGATCACCCCCGCCTGCTTAAATGCGGCGTCGGAGACCAAGTCAGAGCCCGACAGAGTGGCAGTGTGTGACCTTGCAGCCCTGGCTCCGCTATCCGTGCGCCCCACCTTCATGATGACCACAGGTTTTTTCCTGGTAATCTCCCTCGCCAGCTTCAAGAAACGCTTGCCCTCCCGGAGTCCCTCAACGTAACCCAGGATGACCTTCGTCTCCTCGTCCTGCCCCAGATACTCCAGGTAGTCCTCGAAGTGTAAATCAGCCTCGTTGCCGCTGCTGACATACTTGCCGAAGCCCAGTCCTATCTCGCTTCCCATAGCCAGAACGGTGAGGCCCAAATTCCCGCTTTGAGTAACGAACGATACAGGCCCCTGTTTCACAGGAGGTAAATATGTTGCGGTGAAGAGCTCGGAATGAGTATTGAAGTGTCCGGCACAGTTCGGGCCGACGAAGCGTATCCCGCCTCTGCGGGCTATTTCGACTATTTTTTGCTCGGCCTTAGCCCCCTCTCTGCCCGTTTCGGCGAACCCGCCGGAGATGATGAGAGCAGTCTTGACGCCCTTGCGCACGCAGTCCTCCATAGCAGCAGGAAGGGCTTCGGAGGAGACGGTTATCACTGCGAAATCCACAGCCTCGGGCACCTCGGCCAAACCGGGGTAGGCCTTCATGCCGAGCACCTCGGCTCTATTCCTGTTTATGGGATAGACCTTCCTCTGGCCTCTGGTCAATAAGAGGTTGAGGATATCGCAGCCCCACTTGCCGGGAATGTTGGATGCTCCGATGACCGCCACAGAACGGGGATTGAAGAGGTAATCCAGATGCTGGATAAGATTCATGCCAGAAAACTTTTCTCTCGCAAGTTGAGAAGCCGAAACCCGTTAGCATGATACACGAAGGCGAGATAGATTGCAATGTTGCTTCAAAAAGCGGGGGCATTGTGAATGCCTTCAAGGGGACGAGTGTGAGCAAGTGTTCACAGAGAACTTCTCATAGAAGCATCATATCATATTGGGTATTCTGTTAGACTTCTGTGGTCAGACTAAAAGACGGACTGTGCAGTCTGTGGTCACTTAGGTCTTTTCTTGCTTGCTTCCAATAAAGCATCGAGGTAAAATGACTACCACAGCGAATATCTCGAGTCCTTTTATGCGAGAGTAGAGAGGCGACAACAATGACGACTGTACCAGGAATATCAGACTCGGCATTTGAGAAGCTGAGAGTGATAGCATCGGTTAAGAAGATGTTGCCTTATGGTACACAAGGAGAACTAAATCGCTTCGGGCTTTATTGCCGAACTACCGACTTGAAAGACGGGACCTTCGTATTGGACGCTGGCGGAAAGTTTGTTAGGAGACTTCAGGTTATTCTAATCAATGGTAGCGACACCATTGTTGAAGTGCGTAAATGCGAACCGTGGAAATGGGATGAGGTCGTTGAGCCTACTTACCAGCATGCTTTGGAAATATTTTGGCAGAGTTGGCAAAGGATTACAAGGGAGTTTTATGATATGGAGAAACAATGGGCTTCAAAGCCACAATCAGCCGAGACAAAGGAGATGTTGGACCGGTTTGATCTAGCCTGGAATAGGATCAAGGCCATTTTCTGGTGGGATGCATATATAACAGGTAGTGTAGATTCATTGCTTCATAGATTGGCAAAGCTGGAAAAAGGACTAGACAAGTTAGAGACAGTTGCGCCTGCCTTGGCTGCTTGCTTTTGGTCCACCAAACTTGACGCTGCCTATGCCAAGGGCGACACTGCTGCATCAAGCCAATTGGAAAGCAATCTACCCAGTCTTGTTTCAGCGCGAAGTCCGGCGGAGATTTCCAATGTCATTCAAAATATCAGAGATAGTGCGGAGGAATATTCTATATGGCTACATCGTAGAAAAATATAAAATACTGGTAAGGTTCTGTTTCAGTTGTTCTGCGGTACTAAGCGCTTCGTTTGCTTCTTCCCCCGTGACACTTTCAGGCTTCCGCTTCCCGTGAGCTATTTCATTACGTAACTTGAATAGCTTTTTTATACCCTTGTCTTTTACAAGCAAACTAGGGTCAAGTTCGTGTATTAGCTCAAGGAGTTGCGGATTTCTTAGCTTACTTATTATGGCCTCACATTGCTTATCACTTAGGCCGCCTTTTATTCTAAGAAGACTGCTACACGCTTTCTCTAACATCAATTCAGAAGCGATAGCAGCGTAAAGCGCTGATGCATCATAGCGCATGTGACTGCGGAAATTCTTAGCGTCGTGGAGCAATTCGTCGTGGAGAGGGACTGAAATGGGGCGTAAAACTTCGGCAGCCACCTCTTGCCAGACAGCTCGAGTCAAATCCTTTTGGAAGTCACGTGCGTGCCATATAATCGTCCCAGCGGCATATTCGGGCAAGCGCTTAGTACCCTGCTGTAGTGGCCAGACCGTGCTTAATTGCGTATCACCCAATGAATACACATAATTGTATGCATATACAGGATGTCTTGTGTCCAAGTCCCATTGATTGGTCTTGTGCTTGATAATTGTGACGAAACGCCTTGTTGCCTCCACAAGAACTCTCTCAAACATACGCTCCTCATCGGGAGAAAGCGTTAGGCACTCTTTCTGCCTCCGTCCAAAATCTATTTCTTTGCTTATCCATACTCTTATCTCTGTCAGTTTAGGCGCCTCATAATCGCCATCTGGATAAGGGATCGCCTCTGCTACATTGAGGGGCGATATTGTAACCCTATCCCCCTCTATCTGAAACTTGCACAGAGAAAGATCGGATCCTAAAAAATCTGGTGCTACATCTATTGGTATTGAAAGACTGACGTCAAACTGTCCCTGAATCTCGGCCATTGTACATCCTTGGATAGAATAGCTATTAGGCTGCGTCGCCCATGAGACATTTTGGATAGCATCCCGATTTGGCGGAAATTTCAAGCGAAATCCTAACCCTTATCGGCCTATTGGTCAACTCCAGTGCAAGTCATCAAAAACTCACAGGATGCAATGGTATGGTGTATCGTACAGGAGTAGCAAACAAAGCAAATATGTCTAGCATCATCTCGCAAAGCTAGTCCTTATGGTGCGTTATCAATTCTCCGAGTTCTAAATTTCTCAAGTCCTCAGTTTCATATCCCACATTTTTCACAGATATTTGTAGAGGGGGCCCCCCCCCC
>DAOUMT010000193.1:0-27687 GCA_034409195.1 Dehalococcoidia bacterium | reverse complement strand
TGATAGAGAAACTGGTGAAGGCGCCGTTGTTCAAGGGGCTGACGAAGGGAGAGATGGAGAAAGTGCTGTCCGTGGCGGAGGAGAGGAAGTGGAGAGCAGGGGAGACAGTGATAACTGAGGGTGAGATGGGAGAGACGATGTACATCATATACGCTGGGTCGGTGAAAGTAAGCAAGAGGCTGACGCTGCCGCAGCTAGCGGATGAGAGGGGGCGAAGCGAGAAGACACTGGTGAAGATGGAAGCGATAGAGCCGATAGTGGTAGGGGAGGTAGCGATGCTGACGAAAGCGGAGAGGTCGGCGACGATAACGGCGACGGAGGAGTGTTTAGCGTTGGAGGTATACGGACCTGACCTGGCGAAGCTGTGTGAAACTGATACGAAGACTGGGTTCAAGATAATGGGGAACCTGGCGCAGATACTGAGCGAACGGTTAAGGCAGGCCAACCGGGATGTAGTAAGGTTAGCCACAGCGTTAAGTGTGGCGTTGAGCTAAGGGGCTAATTATTTAGCTTTTGTGAACTGTTTGTGTTTGTCAGGAGTGCAATTAGCGTAAGAGATGCTATCTTTTATTAAAGGTGAAACAAGGAAGCAGCGCAGGCAGCGTAATCATATTCTGATTGCGCTAGGTGTCGGTGCTATCCTTGTCCTTCTGATCTACTTCGTGCAGCCCTTCGCTACAATAAACCACTGGTTCACCGACCAGCTCTTTCTCAACACTACGCCATCACCCAATATCGTCATCGTTACTATAGATGATAAAACCCTTCAGGAATACGGCGGCTGGCCCTGGAGCGACCGTTCTCTTCACGCCCGCGCTGTTAATAATCTGAAGGCGGCAGGCGCTGCCGTAATAGGATTCGACGTGCTCTTCGCAGACCAATACGATAATGCCACTGTATTTGCTGATGCTATAAAGAAAGCAGGCAATGTGGTGCTTGCCGGCATAGGGGATAACCCTCAGGAGACAGACCAGTCCATGATTGTGTACAAAGACTTTGCCCTGCCTGCTCCCATATTCGCAGACGCTGCGGCGGGTGTAGCACATGCAAATGTAGTACCTGAAGGCGGGGGGGTGGTAAGAAGCATCCCTCTTGTAGTATCGGACACTAGTGGTAGAAGTTATCCCGCACTGGTACTGGATATGTATAAAATTTACCTGGAGCAGGTTGTTCAGCCGGGCCTCAAAATTCATGAGGATTACACTATTCATAACGGATCAATACGCATGTTCAATCTGCAAATACCTGTGGATGCTAAGAGCCAGATGCTGGTTAACTTCGTCGGCGGGCCGAACACTTTCCCTAGCATTTCATACGCCGATGTCATACAAAATAATTTCAACCCTGAAGCGGTTAAGGGCAAGCTGGTGCTGGTGGGTATGACTGCCAGCGGCTGGACAGATTACTGGCTCACACCGGTTTCGCCGGAGAAGATGTACGGCGTGGAGATACATGCCAACGCCTTGGACACTATTCTCAAGGGTAGGTTCCTTGAAGAGGCCGGTAGGCCGATTACCACTCTCACTGTCCTTCTCATGATTTTGGTGATGGGAGTTGTCCTGCCGCTGACAAGACTCCGCTGGGGCACTCTGCTCACCGGGGTGTTGTTTGTGGGCTACGGGCTGGGCGTGTTCTTTGCCTTTGACAGCGGCCATATTCTAAACATCTTCTACCCTCTCATATCGCTGCCCATTATGTATGTCACCGCTGTAATATCACGCGTGTTCGCGGCACAGTCCGATCGCCAGGAGATAAATCAGCTCTTTGGAAGGTATGTCTCGTCCCAAGTTGCCAGCGAGATTTTGAACCTGGCCGATAGTGACAGGTTGAGGCTGGGGGGCACAAGACGAGAGGTGACGGTGATGTTTGCTGACATGCGCGGCTTCACCGCTTTAAGCGAGAAGCTGGACCCGGAAGCTATTGTAGCCACACTGAATAAGTACCTCTCGCTGATTATAGAGCGTGTTCTTGCCAATGAGGGTATGATTAATAAGTTCGCCGGGGATAATATCATGGCAGTATGGAATGCTCCACAGGACCAGGCTGACCACGCACTTCTGGCAGTGAAGTCAGCACTGGAGGGACAGCAGGCGATAGATAATATGACCCAGGATGAGAGCTTGCCCAAGGTGCAGTTCGGTATCGGAATAAATACCGGGCCAGCGGTGGCGGGCAACGTTGGCTCTGAGGGCCGTACTGAATATACTATTATTGGAGACGCTGTGAACCTGGCGTCCCGGCTGTGCTCCAATGCTCCAGGCGGGCAGGTTTGGATCGGGCCCAATACCTACGAAAGAGTGAAAGACGCAGTTGAGGTTGAGGCGCTGGAACCGCAGCGTTTCAAAGGCAAGGCGGAGCCGGTGCCCGTATATAGGGTTCTGAAGCTGCATCAGTAGATAATCAGGAGGTAACTCTCAATTGCAACTTACCATACTTGGCTCCAGTGCTGCCTATCCACGGGCAGGAGGCGCCTGTTCCGGCTACCTAGTTGAAGAAGGCAAAACCAGGCTTCTTGTAGATTGCGGCACCGGCGTACTGAGCAATCTCCAGAAGGTAGCTTCACTGCGAGATGTGAAGCACATAGTAATCTCACACTTTCATGCCGACCACTGCTTTGACCTTATCCCCTACCGCTATGCGCTGATGCGTCCTTTGAATAAAGGCATTCATCCGCATCTCTACCTGCCGCCCGGGGGTAAAGAAGCACTCTTGAAGGCAATATCAGCGTTCAGTGAAGAATCGACATTTTTCTCTGAGTTCTTCCGGGTTGAAGAGTATAATCCCAGAACAAAACTCAAAGCGGGAAGCCTCAGGATCGAGTTCGCCTTGGTGAAGCACTATATAGAGGGCTATGCAATGGCCATCTCCGGCAGCAAGAGAATGGTTTATTCTGCCGACACAGGCCTCTGTGACGAGCTCATAGAGCTAGCCCGGGGCGCTGACCTCTTTCTCTGCGAGGCGACACGGTGCAGTCCTGATGACTCTGACTGGGGGCATCTGGCAGCAGGTGAGGTGGGAACGCTATCGCGGAAAGCCAGGGTTAAAAGGCTGATGCTGACCCACTTCTGGCCTGATTGCGACTACACACGGAACATCAGGGAGGCTGAAGCGGCTTACGGCAGGCGGGTCGAGGTAGCCGAGGATCTCTGTACGTACGTTCTTTAAGCTGATATCCGTTAATGCCTTCTTAAGTCGTCTGTGTTCCTATTTTTGAACCTCTGAAAATCATCGGGATGATATTAACTTTCCATGTTATGCAGAATATAGTCGAAATAGGCCGCTTTTACATTTAGCTTGACAGGTGAAGGTGGCTAAGCTAAAATTTCACCAGCGCCGAGGTAGCTCAGTTGGTAGAGCACGCGACTGAAAATCGCGGTGTCAGCAGTTCGATTCTGCTCCTCGGCACCACCGCCGAAGTGGCGGAATAGGCAGACGCGGCAGTCTCAAAAACTGTTGGGGGGCAACCCCCATGCCGGTTCGAGCCCGGCCTTCGGCACCAATGCCGAGTGGTGTAGTGGTAGCACACGGGACTTTGGATCCTTTGGTCCGGGTTCGAATCCCGGCTCGGCAGCCACCTTAGAAACCCACTCTTTATTCCTCTCAGCGATAATATTGATTGAGACAGCCCTGACATGATATACTTAAGAACCGCTGCAGCGCTCCGCAGTAGCTCAGCGGTAGAGCGGGCGGCTGTTAACCGCTTGGTCGTAGGTTCGAGTCCTACCTGCGGAGCCAGACTCAAATACGGGCCAGCAAGTAGTTCAATGCGCAGAACTATTAAGGTACGATAATCCCTTTTCAAATATTTTCGACAGGAAAGTCTTCTATGCCTTATCGGTGTAAGGTAGGAATCAGTCCTTTATTTCAAAACGTTAGTTTGGAAACTGTTCCCAGTGGCACACTTTGGACTTGAACCTTTGGGAGTCCCAGGCTAGATGGAGAGGCTGACAGTCAAATCAAAGTTATTAAGAGTTCTATTCTACCTATTGATACCCCATCTCCACTATTTGCGAACTTTTTCGCAACTAAAGTTTGCCTTTCGAAATAGAATCGAACAAGCGTAAAGATACGATTGTTTCCGATTCTCGCCTACAAAGAAACGAAAATGCCCTATTGGTTTCTCAACGACCGCCCTTATCTGAAGCGCTTATCCTTGCAGTTCTGGCTTTCACTAAATCTGCTGGCCGCTGGTTCCTTTCCCCAGATTGTTTTGCCAGCAACTTTGGGGTGGTCACGGAAATATTGGTTACGTTCATTGATATACCGGTCGACAGCTGCTTGCGCCTCTTCTACTGATGCATAATTGCTATTGTGTATGACCGCCTTTGCCATACCACTGAATACGGATTCAATGACATTAAGAAATTGCGCTGAGGTCGGAAGGGGCACGAGAGTTACTTTAGCTGTCCCATGATTTCTTCGGTATGATAGCCGATTTACTTTGGCGACCTTGGCTTTGAGTCTTCGAGAGAAATGCCAAGAGGCAGAGTCCCAAGATAGATATATCCGGTCATAACCTTGGTGAGACTCAAGAAGTCTGTCTATCAGACTAAGCATTTCACTCGTATTCTTGCCGCGAGAGAAGAAATGCGTTATCTGATTGGTGGATAATTCTAGAGCAGCAGTTACGGTAAGCGTACCTCTAGATTTCTGAAACTGGGGCACTGAGAGTACTGGCCTGGCCCAACCAGTTTTCGGCCCCCGATCATTTTAATCGCGACAGGCCCAAACTCATCGACGGAGAAGAACCGCTCACGAGCACCTAATGAGGAAAGGATCTTTTTGATCCGGTTTAGTTTGCGCCTGTAAGCAGGATCATTACTGGTTAGTGCGATTCTGGCCTTCTTCCATGAGTAACCTGCTTTCTTAACAATACCTCGTATAGTGTGTTTCGAGACGAAGATTCCGCGTTTCTCAAGAGATGCGCGAATATCTGTTATCCGCCATGAAGTCCTATTAATACCGAATTCGCTTGGAGGGGAGTGCAGTACCTCAAAGATTCCGTTAATGTTCGATTCATTTTCAGCCTCGAGCGTTTTAATCGATTTTGGGCGTCTCGATCGGTCTTTTAAACCTTCCTCTCCAAATTCAAGATACTTTCTATACCAACGATAATATGATTCTCGACAGATGCCATAGTGCCTGCAGGTTGCAGCTACATTGTGCGATACTTCTAGCGAATGCCTGATGATTCCAAATCGCCATTTCTGAAGCCGAATTATTTGTTGGTAGTTCATGAAGCTCCTCCATATTTATTCACTAATATTTTAAATCATAAGCGATTGATGACTACATCTCGGATCTAGGTTCTTCCCACTTGAAAATGTATAACAATAATGTTATACTCACGTTGTGTGGAATATTGAGTACTATGAGTTTGCTTCTGGTAAGCGCCCCGTCGAGGAGTTCATCGACTCACTGGATGCCAAATCTCAGGCTCGGATTGCCAGGACGCTTGACCTGTTGGAAGAATTTGGAATTAACCTAGGCATGCCGTATGCCAGGCATCTGGAAAGACGACTATGGGAACTTAGAGTCCGGCATGGCAGGAACCGGTACCGCATTATTTACTTCTTGCATGCAGGGCAGACCTTTATTCTGTTGCATGGATTTGCCAAGAAGACAGGACCAGTGCCGAGAGGAGACATGGAAATAGCAGAGAAGAGGCGGGACGACTACTTGTCCAAGAGGAGGTAAAGGCTATGAATTGGAAGGACCATAAAAAGAGACTGTTGAAAGACCCTGAGTTCAGGGCGGAGTACGAAACGTTTGAACCGGAATATAAGCTAGCTTCCGCTCTAATTCGGCTACGGCTGGCGAAAGGACTGACCCAGGAGCAACTGGCAAAGCTCTTGAACACGAAACAAGAGAGTATCGCCAGGCTGGAGAGCGGCGGCTCATTACCATCTCTATCAACTGTCAGGAAAGTAGCGGACGCACTTGATGCCGATTTGGAAATTAATCTAAGGCCAAGGCTCCGGCACGCTGAAGATAAGGCGGTGGCAGCAAAGAAATAAGCCCGCCTATGAACACTATGAGCTCGCTGAAAATGGATAAATAGAAAACAAAAATACTTGAAAACGCCGTCTCTGCCATTGGCCTGGTTCAAAGAGGCATTGAGTAGAGACCTGAAACCATACTTTGTTTCGGAACTTTACGCTGCTGATATGCTTGGGCTGAATGTCTGTAACAGGTTTCGAACTATAGCCAGCCATATTCACTTTGAGACGATAGCTTTCACTTGAGCTTTTTGCTGTTTCACACTCAAATTTATCAACGTTCTCAATCTCCTTTCAGTTATCGTTGGGAGCTGCAGAGGATCTCCAAAGGATGCGACGATATTAATAACTTCTGGGGATAGCTTTAAAAGATTCATAATCTGAGTCACTCTAGCTCTGGAGACTTTAAACTGGCGTGCCAGGGCAGCAGGAGATGCATATTTGCCATTGTCTAAAGCTTTACGCCACTCTTTTGCTAGGTAAATAGGATTCCTGTACTGCCGCTTGCCAATTTTGATGAGGTTATGGTTTAACGAGACGACTGGCATCTCGAAGGTAGCTCGGAAAGTTCTGTGTATTAACCCATTCGGGGAGCCAATTTCCTTGAATAGCTAATTATCGATCGTTGTTCAATCCGCTGTTTCCCTTTGGGAGCATTAAGGGTTTCCTAAACTGGACGCCACAATCTGAAGGAGGAATGCATACACCTCTGGCTCACTTGAGTAGCGCTTTTACTTCTTTAGCGCTGAGCTCGCGAATCTCTCCCTCTTTGAGTTTGCCCAGGTTGAGGCCCCCTAAGCGTATTCTTTTGAGCGTCAGCACAGGATGCCCCACGCTTTCGAACATGCGGCGCACCTGTCGTTTTCTGCCCTCGTGTATCGTTATACTATAATTAAACGGCGGGAGGTCCACTTCTTTAAGTGCGGCAGGATATGTGAGGCCATCTTCAAGCTCGATGCCCTGTTCCAATTTCCGTTTTTCTTCTGGCTTTAGCTTGCCGGTGATAGAGATCAGGTATTCCTTCTCATGCTCGAACCTGGGATGTGTGAGCTGATTGGTGAGCTCACCGTCGTTGGTCAGCAGCAAAAGGCCTGTGCTATCTTTGTCCAGCCGTCCTACGGGGTACAACCGGAGGTGGCGATACTTCTCCGGCAGGATGTCAATGACCGTTCTGCGCCCTCTCTCATCGCTGGTAGTAGACATAATACCTCTAGGCTTGTTTAGCACGAGGTAAACCAGTTGTCTGGGTTTGAGGTCTACCGGCTGCCCGCTTAACGTGATATGGTCTGTTTCCACATCGACCGGCTGGCGGAAGTCCTCTGCTATCTCCCCGTTTACTTTGACCCTGCTCTGCTTTATGGCATCGGCCAGCCACCTTCGCGAGCCGATTCCTGCTTCAGTTAAAGCTTTGAGCAAAGGCTTGGTTGCCATGTCCTTTAGTATAAGCGTTACAGCTTGTCAAAACCAGTGCGTATGTCGTAGCATGTAGGGGCAAGTTTCGAACCGCCCCTGCGAAATGGACTTAGAGAGGGCTTAAGCTATTAGTGGGAAGGCCAATGACCAAACTAACATTCTATGGCGGCATAAATGAGATAGGCGGGAACAAAGTGCTTCTTGAGGACGGTGCCCGCGGGCTTTTCCTGGATTTCGGCTTTCCTTACAAAAGGCACAAGCAGTTCTATGAGGAGTACCTCAATCCCCGTAGCGGGGCGGGGCTGCTCGACCCTCTGACTATGGGCCTGCTGCCCCCTCTGGCGGGGCTGTATCGAGATGACCTGGTGACGCCTGGCCTCTGGGAGCAGTTCCGCGATAATCCCCTTTACCGTGAGCTTAAACAGGTAGACGGAGTGCTGCTCACACATGCCCACCTCGACCATTCGGGCTATATCTCTTTTCTCAGGGCGGATATACCAATATATTCCACAGGGGTTACTGCCTTCATTGCCAAGGCGATGCAGGACTCGGGCAAGTCGGGCTTCGAGCAGCAGGTCTGCTACTACAATCGCGCTGTTAGGGACTGTCCTGCCGACTGGAAGCAGACAGCCTTCCTCTCCGAGAATGCGGCAAAGCATCAGCGGCAATTCTGTATTTCCGATGTGAACCTTCTGACTCTGAGTGCAGATGCGGCGCGATTCTGGGGAAGTGGATTTTGGGAGAAAACCGCAAAGCAGAAGGAGCCTATCTCTTGTCCGCTGACGGCTCACAGCGGCTGCAGCTTCAATCTGCGCTGCTCCCCGGTGGACCATTCCATACCCGGCGCCTGCGCCTGGGGCATCGAGACCGGCTCGGGCTGGGTCGTCTACACAGGCGACCTGCGCCTTCATGGCAAACGTTCGGGGCTTACTGAAGGTTTTATCGAGGAGGCATCCAAATTACATCCCAGGGCATTGATACTTGAGGGCACCAATGTGGGTCGAGAGTCCAATATCACCGAACGCGAGGTATACGAGAATGCGCTGAAGGCCATTTCGAAGGCGAGCGGACTTGTTATAGCCGATTTCTCCGCCAGGGATGTAGACCGCCTGCTCACTTTCCTGCAAATAGCCAGGGATACCGGCAGGAAGCTGGCGATACTGCCCAAGGACGCCTATCTACTAAAGACTATGCGCCTTTTGGAGCAGGAGACACCTGATATAGCCCAAGACGATAACCTCGTCATCTACCAGGAGACTGTCGCCAGCAAATCCCCTGCTATATGGATACGAAATATTTTTAAAGAGTACGATAGCAAGATTGTGCTGGCGCAGGATATCAGCTCGGCGCAGGACAAATTCATCCTTTGTTTCAGCTTTTGGGACATAAACGAGCTGCCGAGCATCCGCCCCAGGCCGGGCAGCCTCTATCTATTCAGCTCCAGCGAGCCCCACGATGAGGAGCAGGAGATAGACTTCCGCCGCCTGCGCAACTGGCTGGAGCACTTCGGCATCAAGAGTTTCGGGCTTCCCGTGGAGATAAAGAAGGAAAACGGGAGGAGCGACTGGGACATACCTGATGAGGAGAAAGGCCTGCATGCCTCAGGGCATGCCTGCGGCCCCGACCTGCTCAAAGTAGCCCATGAGGTAAAGCCGGAGGTACTCATCCCTATACACAGCGAAAACGCCAAGTTTTACTGTGAGAAACTTACCGGCAGTGGGATCGAGGTGAGGCTGCCGGAGGTGGGTGAGGTGGTCGAGATATGAATAAGTTGAGATACTAGTAGTAGGGGCACAACACGCTGTGCCCCTACTGAATCAATCACCCTCTAATAGACTGTATAATAAGCCTCAGCTACACCGGGCATGGCACGAATTGCAGGCTCTGACACTGAGCAGCTAGATCAGCAGTTATTGACTGGTGCGTCATGCTGACAGCCGGTTGAGGCTGTGCCTGCGGCTGAACAATAACCTTTTCCCTAGCCACGACAGGGGCTTCCTTAACCTGTTCTCGAACTTCAACAGGTACCTCGTGTGGTCTGAGTGCCTGGCGTTCTGCCCTCGAAGCCAATTGTCTTGCTGCATAGGCTAAACCTGCGATCAAAGCTATGACACCGATCGCTATACCAAAGCCCTCCAGCGTTCCTAACACTGGTATATTAACGCCTGAAAATGCGCCTGCCAGTGCTGCTATGGCAAGGGCGGGAAGCGCGAGAATAACCAGTGCAGCTATCGCCGGAGCTGCAACCACTGCTAACGCGCCAACCAGTGGAGCGGCAAACAACGCTATCAAACCCAAGATAGGCAATCCCAGTAACAATGCAAGTAAGAGTATCATCCGCCACCTCCTCTTTTTTAATCATGGCATTATGAACCACTTATTTGGGGATGTATGTGACTTTTGTTGCAAAACCTGTTCTGTTTGTCCCAGGCAAAATCCGCGCTCCGCTTTTGTGCTCGGGATGGATGGGGTTATAATAGGTCTAGATTTTTGGGGAGATCGCTTGGGAAAGGGCTGAAAGTGTGCCCATTTTTGTTTGTTATTGAGGAATATAATGGGCGAAATAGCAATTCATACTGAGAACCTGTCCCGGAATTTTGGCCAGATAAAGGCCGTGGATGGCCTGTCGATGGAGGTCCCCAGCGGCATTATCTTCGGCTTCCTGGGGCCTAATGGCTCAGGGAAAACTACGACTATCAACCTGCTGCTGGGACTGCTGGAGCCGACCGCGGGTAAGGCCGAGGTTCTGGGCTTCGATACCCGTACGCAGGCTGATGCAGTCCGCACCCGCTCAGGGGCGCTGCTGGAATATCCCGGGCTCTACGAACTGATGAGCGCCGAAGATAACCTGGAGTTCTACGGGCGGGTGTGGAAGATGGGTGCTGAGGAGAGAAAGGCCCGGAGCAAGGAGTTGCTCACCCACTTCGGGTTATGGGAGCGGAGAAAAGAGTCTGTGGAGAAGTGGAGCCGCGGCATGAAGCAGAAGCTGGCCACGGCCCGGGCGCTGTTGCACCGGCCGTCTCTGGTTTTTCTTGATGAGCCCACCGCCGGGCTCGATGTGGTGGCTGCGGCATCGCTGCGCGATGACCTGGACGGCCTGACCGCCCGCGAGGGCGTGACCGTATTCTTGACCACGCATAATATGGCGGAAGCGGAGAGGCTGTGCAGTCTGGTGGCGGTGATTCGAAAAGGTAAACTGCTGGTGGTGGGGCATCCCGATGAGTTGAGGGCGCATACCGGGGCTCCTCAATTCGAAGTTGTGGGAAGCGGATTCAATGAGAACGTGCTGAATATGCTAAAGGCGCGGCCTGAGGTGGCGGATGTCGAGGTGCATGACAAACGGTTATCGGTTCAATTGCGCCAGGAGATGGACGTTGCACCGCTGGTCAGCCTGATGGTGGGGGCCGGGGTCCAGGTGGAGGAAGTGCGCAAGGGCAAGGCCAGCCTGGAAGAGGTGTTCCTGACCTTGATGGAGGAAGAGCGATGATCGGCGACATGCTGACTGTGATGTGGAAAGAACGGAAAGGCCTGTTCGTCAGCCGGGGGAGCAGGGCAAGAGCTTTGTGGAATTTGCTAGTCCCTCTGGGGCTGGTGGGTATCTGGTTCCCCTTTAGGGAGGGCCCAGGCTGGGTGAGCAGTCCTTTGGCGCTGATTGCTCTAATGATACCTATTCTGCTCGTAGCTACGACAATCCCCGACTCCTTTGCCGGGGAGCGGGAGCGGCATACGCTGAGCACGCTGCTGGCCAGCCGCCTGTCGGACAGGCCAATACTGTTCGGTAAGATTGCTGTGGCAGTGGCTTACGGATGGATAGTAACACTCATAGCTATGCTGGTGGCTTTGTTAACAGTTAATGCGGCTCATTGGCAGGGCCATGTGCTATTGTATTCACCGGCCATAGTTGTAGCCGACGTGGTGTTAAGCTTTCTGGTGGCCGTGTTTGTGGCGGGCTTGGGTATCCTGATCTCACTGCGCTCTGCATCGGTGCAGGCGGCCCAGCAGCTTTTGCTGATCGGACTGATGATATCTGGAGTAACTCTGGGGGTAATATTCAGTATCTTTCATAAGCAGATAGGTAATGCACTTGTGGGGATTACATTCATGGATGTTGTTCTTATTGCAATGGGCGTTATCGTTGCAGCGGATGCGATTCTGCTTCTAGCGACTATGGCGCGTTTTCAGAGAGCGCGGCTGATTCTGGGTTGATGGGGGATACAATCGGGCTTATTTTCATGAAGGTGCATAATGCAGGCATTGACTAATGGAGGTCGGTAATGCTGAGTTGGGAGAAGAAGCTGGCTGGTATCGATGCCAATCAAAGCGAGTTCCCCATGTGCTTCGCCTGTGGCAAGGACAACCCTGTCGGGCTCAAGCTTAAGATTATTAAGGATGGCGACGAGTCCAGGGGCGAGTTCATCATCAGCGAGCTCTATCAGGGGTGGCGCGGATATGTCCACGGCGGCATCATCTCCACTATTCTCGACGAGGCTATGGCTTATACCTATTTCCCCGAGATAAAAGGTGTAACCGCTAAAACTGAGATCAGGATCAGGCAGCCGGTACCTATCGGCGTCACTTTGGTAGCTACGGGAAAGCTGGTTAAAAAGACGAGGAAGCTGCTGACGGCTACGGCTGCAATAGCTCTCAAGGACGGTACGGTGGTCGCTGAGAGCACCGCTCAGGTGTATGTTGTGAAGTAAATTGTTTGTGTTCTCCAGTTAACCTCTGTAGTGGGCTGGTTTCAAACCCGCCCCTACCATTATATTTGGTATAGTTGCCCTCTTGACAAAACCATGCAAATCGTATAGAAAGTTCGTACCCAAACTTATCAAAAACCAAATAAGCAGTGGGGAGGGGTATCATGGTTAGCGAGGTGGTGACTCGGGAAGTGGCTGTAACTCCTGTACAGCAAAGCAGGTTAAGGCGGACCAATATCTCGCTGGGTTTCCTCCATCTGGCGCAGGGCATCGTTATACTTATACTGGGCTCCGGTTTCAATGCGCTGGTTACTGCGTCATATATCGGCTCCAGTGTAGAGTACCGGTATGAACCGCGGATATTACTGGCAGTGTTCCTGTTCATCTCGGCGTTCTGCCACCTGCTGGTTTCGCTGCCGAAGGTATTTCCCTGGTATATCAGGAACCTGGGCAGGCATATCAACTATGTCCGATGGTATGAGTATTCACTCAGCGCATCGGTGATGATAGTGGTTATAGCCTCGCTATGCGGCATCACCGACCTGGTAGCATTACTGGGCTTGTTCGTTCTCACCGCAGGGATGAACCTGTTCGGTTTGATGATGGAGCTGCATAACCAGTCCACGGATAAGACTAATTGGACGGCATTCATGTTAGGGAGCATAGTGGGGATTGTGCCCTGGGCCGCTATACTTCTATATTTCGTCAAGGCTACCCCGGCACCGCCGATGTTTGTCTATGCCGTAGTTGCCTCGCTAATGTTCTTCTATGCGCTATTCCCGCTGAATATGTGGCTGCAGTATGCGCGAAAAGGCCGCTGGAGGAACTACATCTGGGGCGAGTATGGGTATATGTTTCTCAGTCTGATTGCTAAGTCGCTGCTGGCATGGCAGGTGTTTGCGGGGACGTTAAACGCATCTGCATGGCTGAAATAGATATTGTGTCAGGTCCAGTCCCAGACCAGGTGGCCGTCTTTATTAGTGCATTTCAGGAGTCCTTTATCGACCCACTTGGTGATGTCCTCTTTGACCTGCTGATGTGAATACGGCACAAGCTCGGCCACTTTGCTCACTAGGGCTTCGACAGGGTTTCCTTCCATCTTCATGATAGTCAGGCTTTCGATTACATCGCCCTTTAGTATAGCTATCGACAGCGGGCCGCGTTTTTTCTCTTTACCAGATTCTCCGCGAGACGCCCTGTTCTCTTCCTCCAGTTGGGCGAGGTATTTATTTAGTCCCTCGAAGTATTGTTGGAGAAAAGCGTTTATCTCCTCCGGCCCAGCATCTTTGGTGCGGGTTAGTGGCCTGTTACAGTCATACTTTGTCCAATCGTTCGTCAGTATCTCTATTCCGTATTCCGCCGCCTTCTCACGCACCTCGGTCCCGGGGAAGGGTGACAGCACATTGAATCCAAAGGATGTACCCAGCCCCTGGGCGAATTGCATACTCTGTTTCAAAGTTTCCACAGACTCGCCGGGCAAGCCTACAATGAATGATGCCAGAATGCCGATGCCTGCCTCCTTTGCCATATCCACAGCGTCTTTTACTTTCTCCAGAGTGATTTTCTTCTTGATGATATCCAGAATCTCTTGATTGCCGCTCTCTACACCGTAAAGAAGCCAGGTACATCCAGCCTGTTTCATCTTGCGGAGTATCTCGGAATTCACGGTATCCACCCTGGAGAAGGCGCTCCAGTTGAATTTCAGACCTCTGGCTATTATCTCGTCGCAAATGGCATTGAGGTGCTTGTGATTGAGCGTGAGGTGGTCGTCCTCGAAATTTATCTCTGTGAAACCGGCTGCCACGGCTTGCTCTACCTCATCAACTATGAGCTTAGGGTTGCGGTATCTGACTCTGCGGCCTCCCATCTTGGAGCCGACGCAGAAAATGCAGTTGAAAGGGCAGCCTCTGCCGGTGAGGATGCTGGCATGGACATCGAGGGCAAGGTATCGCGACAAAGGGAAAAGGTGTTTTGCCGGCGGGGGAAGCTCGTCCAGATTCTCGATCAAACGACGCTCCCCGGTCATTTTTATGCTATCGGCTTTATCTCTATAAGCGATCCCGTCTATATTGGCGAGCTTTTTCCCGCTCACGATGTCCAGCATGGTCATCTCGCCTTCTCCCCTGACCACAATGTCTATCCAGGGGGCTTCGGTGAGTGTTTCCACGGGGGCAAAGGTGACATGAGGCCCGCCGATGATGGTGATAATGTTTTTGTCAAGAGACCTGACGTACTTGAGTATTTCAGAGGCAGTGGGATAATTCAAAGTAACCGATGTTACGCCTACGATATCAGGCTGGTACTCTTCGATCTTGTTCTTTATCTTTTCTTTGGAATATCGGGACACCAGGAGGTCGAGGATTTGCACTTCGTGGCCGTTGTGCTCCAGTACGCCGGCCAGGTATGACAGCCCCATGGGCAGGATAGGGATCTCCGAAAATGGGTACGGGGGATTTATCAGCAGCGTTCTCATGTCAAAACTTGGGCAAAATGAATGACTATATTATGGAGTAAATATTAGAGGTCTGCGCTTTGCTTGTCAACTTTCAACTTGCTGGATCCCTGGATTGGAGTCCACGTGGTTAGAGCTTATTCCTGTGTTTCAAATGGCTGGTTATGATTCAGGTAATCGAGCAGAAGGTTGTTAAAGTAGTCTCTGTTCTTGGCGTGGGGAGCATGACCATATCCGGGGAAGACCTCGAAGCGTACACCTGGTATCAGTTGCTTGGCCTGGATAGCTTCTCTCAAGGGATAGTAGGGGTCCCGGCTGCTCCATATTACGAGTGTGGGCACTTTGAGCGTTTTCAGTTTATCCAGGCATCTCCAGTCTTTGTCCTCACCGTCTTTTATAAGGAACCTGGGATAGGGCTGCCGCTTTCTCATGGCCTTGCGAATGCCATAGGCCGCTGCGCCGAGGAATGTTCCCCACCAAGCCAGTCTGGCGAATCCTACGGAATCGATCAGAACGAGCCTGCGAACTTTTTCGGGATGTTGAAGGGCTATCTCCAGACATATCCTGCCGCCGAGGGAGTGCCCTACGAGGGCAAAAGGGGTTGAGCCCAAGCCGACAGTTTGTATGAAGTCGGAGATGAAGTCTACGAATTCGGACAAATAGTAACCAGACTTATCTCTATCGGTCAAGCCATAACCAAGCATGTCGGGGGCGTAACAGCTATAGGAGTCGGACAGGGAGGTCATGGTCTCTGTCCAATCATTGGAATCGCTGGCACCACCGTGTATTAGAACTACGGGTAAACCGCCATTGCCAGCTTTCAGGTAATGCACCTGGCGTTTGCCTATCTTCAGGTCTAAATTCTCTATTACACTATTACTATTAGCCACTATATCGAATAATTTCTAGAAAATCATCATACCAATTAAATAATAATACAATAAATCCCACTTGGCAATGTCTCTTAGTAATGTTTTTATCCTCGGATAGTACCCCCTGAGTGAGGCCCTCTTCGGGTATGTCTCAGCCTTTCCGAAAGTATGCAAGCATGGCGGTGCTAACTTCGAACCATGACTATTTATCTACTCCATCTAGTACTGGCTGGTGATTGTAGGGATAGTACTCAGTTGATACGATTGCTAACGATATGTATCTAATTGCTCGCAAAAGGTGCGAATTCTTATTTAATAATCGAATTAGTTCTTAAAATACGGCGGAGGAACGATACAGTATCGAAATGGCTTTAAAGGATAGCATAGAGCACTTTTCTATAGCGGAAGCCTGCATTGATACAAAGGGGGCAGTACAGTGAACAAAACGGCAAGTCTATCAAAAAAGGGATCGAACGGAAGAAAATCCGGTGATAAAGCAATCATGACATGTGACGAAGTTGCTGAATTTCTAAGGGTGCATGTCAGTTCGGTGAGGCGCTGGAGTCGCTGCGGAAAGCTCAGGGCCTATAAGGTGGGAGGCCGCGGCGACTGGCGATATCGGAAACAGGATGTTTTGGCCTTCCTATATGATACGAGCTATACCGATTCGAGAGGTCAAGGCCAGAGGGAGGTGATAGGGATGATCAAAGCCTAGGCCATGTGTTTTCTCTGGCGCCCGCAGTGCCACGAGCGGGCTGTAACGGGCAGTGGCATCAAACTGATAAGGAGGAAAAAGGATGTTGAAAAGATTAGCAAAGATGATGCGAAGGGATGAGAGAGGCATCACCGGCCTGGAAACGGCGATCATCCTGATTGCCTTCGTGGTTGTGGCCTCTGTATTTGCGTATACCGTGCTATCGGCAGGTATATTCTCGTCCCAGAAAGGTCAGGAGGCAGTCTATACCGGGCTGCAGACCGCGAGGTCCACAATGGAACTGAAGGGCGATGTGGTGGCCCATAGCAATGGCAACTCGGTCACCGAGTTGGTGATCGATGTAACCAACGCTTTGAATGGCGAGTCGATCGACCTGACACCGCCGGGCAATAACTCTGGCGTAGCTGCCGGAAACAGCTCCAACGTAGTGGTTGTTTCCTACGCTGACAGCACTCAGCGCATTGACGACCTCTACTGGACTTCGGAGCAACTGGGCAAGGGGAATGGTGACCATATGCTGGATCCCGGCGAGACCTTCCAGATGACGATAGACCTGGAAGCGGTTGCTGGAGGCGTGGGCACCTATCACACCTTCGATCTAGACATCAAGCCGCCCGTGGGCAGCGTGCTGACTGTTGAGAGGACAACCCCTGCCGCCCTTGCCGACTGGATGATACTGAACTAAGGTCAAGCCGTGAGAATCGGGTATAGATTAAGCAAAGAGACAAGAAACTAAAAGGAGGAAAGCGAGATGCTTAAAGGATTGAACAAGAACCTGCGCCGGGATGAGAGAGGCATCACTGGGCTGGAAACGGCGATCATACTGATTGCCTTTGTGGTTGTGGCATCTGTGTTCGCCTACACAGTGTTGTCGGCAGGCATATTCTCGTCCCAGAAGGGCCAGGAGGCGGTCTACGCAGGGCTATCGGAAGTCAGGGCGACCATGGAGGTCAAAGGTGACGTATTTGCCTATGGCAACACAACCACTGGGAACGTAACGGCGGTGTCCTTCGTTCTGACCAACACGGAGAAAGGGCAGGCCATTGACCTGACACCGAACCCAACCGGTGGAAACACCTCTGTCACCGTGATCAGCTACACTGACCTGCACCAGCATGTCTCCAACTTGCCCTGGACTGTCAAATTCATAGGCAAGAACGACGGTGACTACCTGCTGAATCAGGATGAGCAGGCTGTGGTTACGGTCGACTTGACCGGCCTTACCACCAGCCCCGGCGTTTACAGCACATTCACTATCGAGGTGAAGCCTGTGACCGGTGCGGCTCTGGTCCTGAATCGGACGTTGCCCGCCAGGATCGACGCGGTGATGGACCTTCACTAAAAGAAGAAGCGGGCGAAGATGAAAGAGGTCGCTGACAGCGGGGCGGCGACTCCGCCCCGTCAGCGACCTCAATGGTATAAAAATCAGGGGTGGCAGCATGGAAGAACAGAGAATAAAAACATTAGAAGAGGAATTCAAGGTACTCAAGAACCAGATAAAAGCGGTGCTGCTGGACATCAAGGAGCAGTTGGCTACCGGCGGGGATGGGCACTCCATCGCTGCTCAGTTGGGGAATGTAGGCACGGCGGCTCCTCAGGCAGAAAACAATATTAAAGTTGTACCTGAGCCTCCCGCTGGCGAGCCTGAATTTGTGGAGAAAGGTCCAGCGACTGGGATAACCGAGAAGGCTGAACCGGATTTTAACCCTGTGATGAACCGCAGCGGCATGCCAGGTGTTGCCGGGAGAAGCCCCGATAATGAGCGGGTAGACCTGCTGACTGTTTCTGTGCTATCGCAATGGCTATCCCGGGCTGCTGCATCTGTAAGCAAAGCGCAGATAGGCAAGCTGGTGGATATATATGACATAACCGGCAATCTGCCGCCCCGGCTGAAGCAGGTCATCCTACTGCTGGCAGACCTCTATGGCAATGGCAGCCATACTGAAGAAGATGAAAATTTACCGGCGGCGGCAAGCATGCAACTGCTGATAGAGCTCGATAGCCTTCTGCGCTACCGCACGGGGGCGCTTGAGTCAGTTGTCCTGTCAATGCTTCTCGATAAGGGGCAGAAGAACAGAAGGAGCGGCTAGCCATGGATAAAGTGCTAAGCACCATATTATTGGTGGTTGCAGCAGTGGTGTGCGTTGTTCTGGTAATCAACGCTGTATATCCGGCTATTACCAGTTCCAGCGGGGCGCTGAGCAGCGTTTCTGCCACCATGAACGACCGTATAAAAAGCCAGATTAAGATTATCAACGCTACCGGTGAGCTGGACAAGAATGGAAACTGGCAGGATACAAACTCCAATGGTTATTTCGACGTGTTCGTGTGGGTGAAGAATATCGGCACTGTACCTGTGGACGACATTACACATTGCGATGTTTTCCTGTCTGGTAATAATACTATCTGGACGTGGATACCCTACGTTGATTACGCAGGGAGCGCATTCCCACGCTGGAGCTATGTGTTGGGTAATAGCACTGAATGGGGCATAGCAAATACCTTGATGATTGAGATAAGCTATAATAGCCCTCTTCCGTCAGGACTATACAACGTCAAGGTCATGACCCCTAATGGTGTGTCCGATGAATACGATTTCAGTATGTGACGAGTCCCATGAGCAATGCGATTGTAGCACTGGTTGTTATAGCGTTAATGTTGACGGCGGCTTTGACCTGGTCACAGACCGCTTACACTTCGTTTGACTCTGTCTCTCAGGCGTTGAAGCAGACGGTGCAGACGACGCAGGACGTGTCGAGGACTAATATTGAGGTGGTTAATGCCCAAACGCAGGGAGGCTTTGTTCAAGTATCTGTTCTTAACAGCGGCGAGGTGCACCTCTCCCAATTTGATAAATGGGATGTGCTGGTGCAGTACTATGATGCGAGCAATGGCTATCATATCAGTGATCTAACATATACTGAAAACTCAAGCCCAGCTAATGGCCAGTGGAGTATCGTCGGCATATATACGGACGCGAGTCTGACACAAAAAGAGGTTTTCGAGCCCGGCATACTGGACCCGGGCGAGGTCATGTTGATGAGGTTGAGCCTTACCCCACTGCCAGGTGCTGGTACTACCAACTTAGTAACTGTATCCACTGACAACGGAGTGTCGACTTCATCGCAATTTAATGGTTAGGAGGACTACAATGAGGACAGGTTCGGAGAACGATCCTAGAATAATCTCTACAGGGAATGACGAGCTGGACAAGAAGATAGGCGGCGGGATACCGCTAAGGTCGCTCAGCCTTGTTGAAGGCCAGCCCGATTCAGGCAAGTCGGTGCTCACCCAGCAAATGGTCTGGGGCTCTCTGAAAAAGGGGTGTAGTGCCGTGGTCTTTACCACTGAGAACACGGTGAAGAGTCTGGTGACTCAGATGCAGAGCCTGAATTTGGATATCATGGACTATCTTCTGCTTTCCCGATTGTGGGTCTACCCTATAGACACCAAAAAAACAAGGCGCAGCCTGAGCACAGGTCTATTGCCCATGCTCGAAAGTTATGCCAATAAGGGCATCGATATGGCGATAATCGATTCCATTACCTACTATGTGACCCATGCTTCCATGGAGGAAGTGCTATCCTTCTTCGAAGACTGTAAGAGGCTTTCCGCCAAGGGGATGGGCATAATCTGCGTAGCGCACTCGTATGCCTTCGATGAAACCGCCATGGTCAGACTGGGATCGATGTGTGACGCTCACTTGAGATTGCGTATAGAGACCATGGGAAGCAAGATGATAAAAATTCTGGAGGTGGCCAAGGTGCGGGGTGCCGACCTCAACACAGGCAATATCATCTCCTTTGATGTCGAACCTAACTGGGGTATCAGAGTGATACCATATTCTAAGGCCAAGGCTTAGGGGTTGCCATGCCCAAGATAATTTTGCCCTTTAGCGGCCAGGGCGAGGCAGGGTCTCCCCAGAACAGCATGTCTGAGGGAGACCTCTTGCAGTTGCTGCCCGAGGAGCTGCAGGAGGCTTGTAAGCAGGATAAGCATCTTCTTGATTACCTGCGCATGATTCCTGTCAGTGAGATCGGCGTGCCGGAATACTACACCAAGCTCTCGCGGGCACAGGGCGACCTGCCGCAAAAAAACCTCATTTATCGGGTATCGGACAATATCTATGTTCATGTTTATTCCGAGCCCGGTGCCAGCAGGCCTGTCTATATCCCCATAGAGCCAAGCCTCACTCAGGATATAAGCCAGGTATTGCCGGCGGTGGAGGGCAAACTGGTCGATGTAGCCGGTGGAATGAGCTTGGCGGAGTCCGATGCAGAGAGAAAAGAAGCCATTCTTAAACTGGTAGATAGGGTATGTCTCGTACATCGAAATGGTTCTATTTCTTCTTCGTCTAATACCAAAGATGCCAAGGGCAGCGGTGGTAATGGCAGTAAGGTCGCTACTAAAGCTAAGGTGCAGGTCACTCCAGAACAACTCGAAGCCCTGAAGTACCTTATCGTCCGAGACAAGGTGGGAATGGGCACCATTGACGTGATGATTAAGGATACATATATAGAGGACATCAGTTGCAGCGGGCTGGGTTCCGTATTTCTAGAGCACAAGATTTTCAAGGGTGTCAAATCAGTCATAACCTTCGAGACCCACGAGGACCTGGACGATTTTGTGCTGCGCCTCTCTGAGCAGATAAAGAGACCTGTAACATTGCGCAATCCTATCGTAGATGCCACCCTGCCGGATGGCTCACGTATAAACATAGTCTTTGGCAGAGAGGTCTCGCGACGTGGCAGCAATTTCACCATCAGAAAGTTCAGTGAGACTCCGCTCAGTATCATTGAGCTTATAGAGTTCGGGAGCATAAACTACGAAATGGCAGCCTACCTTTCTGTAGTGATAGAGGATGGCATGAACCTGTTTGTCGTTGGCGAGACAGCATCAGGCAAGACTACACTGCTCAACGCTATAACCACCTTCATCCCGATGAGCCACAAAATAGTGAGCATCGAGGATACCCCTGAGCTTCAAGTGCCTCATGCCAACTGGCTTAGAGAGGTATCCCGGGCGCCAGGGCAGGGGGATAAGGGAGCCAGCGTAAGCATGTTCGACTTGCTGAAGGCTGCCTTGAGACAACGCCCCAACGTAATAATCGTGGGTGAGATCAGAGGTGAGGAGGGGAACATAGCCTTTGGAGCGATGCAGACAGGCCATGAAGTGATGAGCACTTTCCACGCTTCCAATGTGGAAAAGCTGATTCAGCGTCTTACAGGAAATCCCATCAGTGTACCTAAGACATACATAGACAACTTGAACGTTGTTATTTGTCAGAACGCTGTGAAGCTGCCTAACGGAAAGTTAGGGCGCCGAGCGACCAGTATCAGCGAGATCGTTGGTTATGACTCTGTAACTAACACGTTCTCGTATGTTGAGGTATTCCGCTGGAACCCGGTAACGGACACCTTCGATTTTGTAGGCAAAAGAAACAGCTACCTCTTGGAGGACAAAATCGCTTTAAAGCGTGGTATCTCTCCAGATAAGAAGATGCAGATATACTCCTTAGTGGAGCGGCGGGCGAGGATTTTGGAAAAACTACATAAAGAAAAGGGAGTGCGTGACTTCTATGAACTTCTCAAAGTTCTTGCCAGAGCGCAGCAAGAAAGACTTTTCTAACAATAAAAGCAGTGGTAACAGCGATTACCTGAGTTATGACCTGTTTTACCAGCTGGCGTATATGTCTTCTATTGCTGCAGCAGGGATACCGCGCAGCCAGATATTCGAGTTCGCTTCTCAGCTCCCCTGCGCCTCATCGCGCTACTTTGCGGAGATACATAATCTGGCAAAGAAGATGCGATACGACTATGCCGTGGCTTGCCGCATCGTCGGAGAATCAGCCAAGGAGGAATTGGTTAAAGGCCTGCTATTGCGCCTTTCCAGCTCTCTGGGTTCAGGAGAGCCTGAGTCAGACTTCCTGGCTCAGGAGGCACAGATTCAGGCAGAGGCTTTTAAGAATGAGTATGAGCGCGGCGTGGAATCACTGAAAAAGTGGACTGAAGCGTACGGCGCTCTCATTGTGTCTGCTGCCCTGATTGTCATGGTAGCTGCTATCTCCATGCTTATATACCCTGTGGCAACCTGGATCGCAGTGTCGCTAGTAGGGGTGACCATCGTTATCTCGATCCTAGGGGCTTGGGCAATATACAGGGTATCGCCCAAAGAAATCAGAGTCCATGCTCAACCTCTAAATTGCGCTGCTCACAGTCGTGCTCAACATCTAGCTAAGATATTAATTCCGGTTTCCATAGCAGCTTTTGCTGTATTCATGATGGCAGGCGTTGGTCTGGGATGGGCGCTAATGGTGGCAGGTGTCATAATTCTTCCTATAGGCATTGCCGGCACGGTTTTCGACCGCCAGGTCACGAAAAAAGATTCTGACATCAGCACTTTTCTCAGGTCGCTGGGGAATGTGGCATCGGCGATTGGGGTTACTGTGTCCAACGCTCTGGATAGAGTAGACCTGAGGTCGACAGCAAACCTGGCTACCGATGTGAAGCGCCTTCGCTCCAGGCTGATTTCCAGGCTCAAACCGGAGCTCTGCTGGCAGCGCTTTTCTCTGGAGACAGGCAGCGAAACGATATACCGAAGCGTGAAGATGTTTAACGATGCCACCAGGTTGGGAGGCGATCCCGAAGAGGTGGGGAATCGTTCTTCAATAATAGCGATGAGCCTGGACTTCCTTCGTGCCAAGAGGGCGCAGGTATCGTCTTCATTCGTGATACTGGTACTGGGCATGCACGTTGCCCTTGTTGCCCTGCTGCTGTTCGTGACGCAGGTAATCAATATCTTTTCCCACACAGTAGAAGGGGTTTATAACCAGGCGGTGGCGAGTGCTCCCATAAGCACGGTTCAAATATTCAGTTTCAGCTTCAATAACGTTCATATGCTGGGAACTCTGGTGATACCGGTCATTTTGGCTCTGGCCGGTGCTAATGCCTTCGCTATCAAGGCGGCTGACGGCGGCAATAAGTATAAACTTTACAACTACCTTGCGGTGACTCTGGGCGTATCAGGCGCAATGCTGGTTTTTGTGCCCATAATGGCAGAGAGGATATTCTCTTCGATACCCAAGATGTCGTAGTTGCTCTGAGGAGGACATTTATGAACATCATCCAATGGATTCAGTCAGTAGTGAAACGACCTTTAAGTTCCGTTACGGGGTCGTTCAAAGAGGGTGAAGGGAATATCCCTCTGGAACACGATCCGGTAGGGGAGTTCCTTGAGGGCAAGAAGCTGACAGTCAATCAGGTTGAGGATGAAATGAGCGATGCACCCGGCGCAGCCAGTGTGCCATCACAAGATGGCAGCCAGCCTATCGAGGCTAACAACGAGGGTGTGGTCAGCACAGGAGGAGTTGAAGCAGCGGTTCAGACAGCGGAGAGCCAGTTGGAAAGCCCGATTCAACCCGATTCAAAGGTAGAGACTCCTGTAACCATGCTTCCCGATAGTGAAAAGGAGGAAGGCAGTCAGGTTGAAGATGAGGCAAGCGGAGTTCCATCGGAAACTGAAGTGGTGCCCCAGGGACTTGAGTCGGGCAGCCAGAAGATTGAAGTGGCTGATAAGCCATCCGCAGATAGCCCTCCAGAGGATGAGAAAATTGAAAGTGTGCTGGACATATTCAGAAGCGAAGAGCTTACCTTGGATACAACCAGCACTTTATCTAAAGAACTGAGTGATACGAACGTGTATTCGCTGCTGGAGGAAAGTAAACAGATCGCTCAGATTGCCAAGAAGATAAAGAAGGAACGCACGGAATAGCCCTTGGGGATGCTTAGCCGTGTTATCATACGGCTTTCAGCCTAGATATGCAGAATATTGTTGCCGAGGATGCCTGCAAAAATTACGACTAACAGTATCTGGCAAGCGAGCATCAGCTTGAGGTGGTTAGTCCTGTCGGCGAGCCGCCAGAACCCCAGTCCCACTGCGGCGGTAACCAAAAGTTTTGCCCCGTAGAACAGTGCTGCGTTGTGAGATAGCAACAATCTGGCGAATGGGTTGCCTTCGATGTTAGCAACATTATTTAAAGCTACGTAGGTGACACCAGCTTCAGCCAGGGATAGGATACCCCAGACGACTGTAAGAACCTTAGTCAGGCTCACCAGATTCAGTTGTTTATGTCCCACATCCTTGGTAAGCATGCCTTGAAGCCACCCTAATTAAATGAACTACTGGTAACTAAGGTGCTTGATTGTCAAGCAATGGTACTGGTATTACCGCTAGTAATAATCGTAGGGAACGTACTCACGAAAGTCAACATAACATTTAATAATATACCTTCACTCTACCCCCAATGTTCATATAACGATATGAGGAAATTGGGTGTGGATAATGCTGCAGATTGCAATCAGATTCCCGCAGTTATTTCTCAGTCGCACAGGTTTAGCTGGCGGAGGTATTCTTTGAATTTAGCCCCGATATCAGGTCGGTTGAGGGCAAACTCTACGGATGCCTTCAGAAAACCCAGCGGCATGCCAGTATCGTAACGCACCCCTTCAAACTGGTAGGCGTATATTGGCTGTTTCTCCAGCAGCAGCCTCAAGCCATCGGTCAGTTGAATTTCTCCACCCTTTCCAGGGGCTGTCTTCTCCAGCATACGGAATATCTCCGGCGTAAGAATGTATCTGCCCACTATCGCCAGATTGGATGGAGCGTCTTTGGGCTCCTGCTTCTCCACCAGGCTCAGCACCTGATGTATCCTGTCCTCTACTTGCTTTGGCTTGATGATACCGTAGGCTTTGGTTTCCTCTTTGGCAACTGGCTCAACCGCGATTACGCTGTGTTGATAAAGGTTGTATACCTCAATCATCTGCTTCATAGCCGGCACTCTGGCCTGGATGAGGTCGTCGGGCAGAAAAACTGCGAAGGGCTCATCGCCGATGAGTTCCTTGGTCACCAGTATGGCGTGCCCCAGGCCAAGCTGCTCTTTTTGACGGATGTAGCAAATATCGGCGAGTTCGGAGATATTCTGCAATTTGCGCAACAGTTGCCCATCGCCTTTCTTCTCTATAATGTGTTCCAGTTCAAAGGACCGGTCGAAGTGGTCTTCGATAGCGCGTTTGCCTATGGCAGTAACAATGATAACGTGCTTGATTCCGGAGGCAACGGCCTCCTCTATCACATACTGGATCATGGGCTTGTCCACTAGAGGAAGCATCTCCTTGGGCTGTGCCTTGGTGGCAGGCAGAAACCTGGTGCCCCAGCCTGCAGCAGTTACCACTGCTTTACGGATCTTCATCATACCTCCCACGCTATTCTACATGAGGTCCTGCAAGGTAGCAAGGATAGGCGCTCTGTCTACCTCATCCATGGTCCAGCATCTTGGCAATAAGTTCCAGCATTCTGTTCAGCCCCCAGCCTTTGGCGGCAGAGATAAAGGCCGCTGCCCGGACCCTGATGCAAAGCTGGTCGATATATTTTCGCACCGCCTCATCATCGCCGGGTTCGATTTCTCCTCCGAGCAAATCGATTTTATTGAGGGCAAGTAAGGTTGGCCTGTCAGCCAATCCTAGGTCTTTCAGGATGTCCTCAACGGTATGGCATTGCTGGGCTGCGGTCTCACTGGAGATGTCTACTATATGGAGCAGCAGGGCGGCTTCGGATAGCTCTTCGAGGGTGGCCCTGAAGGCCGCGACTACAGTCGGAGGGAGCTTCTGGATAAATCCCACGGTGTCTGTGATGAGCACCTGCTTTCTATCGGGCAGGGTGAGGCGTCGCGTAGTGGGGTCGAGGGTGGCGAACAGCTTATCCTCAACTAAAACGTTCGCATCGCTTAAAGCGTTGAGCAGGGAGCTTTTGCCGGCATTGGTATACCCTACGATAGCCACAACGGGGATACCTTGAACGTCGCGGCGATGGCGGTAGAGTGCTCGGTGTTTTCTAACTGACTCTAGTTCTGCTTTGAGTTTTTGAATCTTGTGCTGAATGATACGTCGGTCACTCTCAAGCTGTGTCTCGCCCGGGCCTCTGGTGCCGATACCGCCGCCGAGGCGCTCCAGGTGAGGCCAGCGCCCCGCCAAGCGGGGCAGCAGATACTCCTGTTGGGCGAGTTCGACCTGAAGTCTGCCTTCGTGAGTCTTGGCCCGCTGAGCGAAGATATCGAGGATTAAAGCTGAGCGGTCTATTACCTTAACTCGCAGCTCTTCCTCAAGGTTGCGCTGCTGCGCTGGTGATAGCTCGTCATCGAAAACGACCAGACTGTATCCGACCCTATCTTTGAGCGAAATCAGCTCCTCAAGCTTGCCTTTGCCCATATAAAAGGAGTGATTAGGCTCTGACAGACGCTGGGTTATGGTACCAACTACTTCAGCGCCTGCGGTGCGCGCCAGTTGCCCCAGTTCCCTAACCGAGCCTTCCACTGACCAGGTATTTCTTTCCCCTCTTACCTGGACGCCCACCAGGAAAGCCTTCTCTACAGGGGGTAGGGTGGAGACCGGTTGCCTCTTCGTCTATTTCCTCCCTTAGTTGAGGGCAGACACATGGGTCTCTACAGAGTGTGTTCGCCAGCCCATTTCTCCAGCCTGGCGAGCCCTTCCTTGACTCTATCGTCCGGAGTGGTCAAAGACAGGCGGACATAGCCCTCCCCGCATTTGCCATAGCCGGTGCCCGGGGTGACCACTACCGATGCCTCGTCCAGCAGCCTGGCGCAGAAATCGAGCGAAGTGTACCCCTCTGGTACTTTAGCCCAGATATAGAGGCTGGCCTTGGGCGGTTTCACCTGGAGACCTACCTTGTTGAGTGTCTTCACCACAAGGTCGCGCCTGCGCTGATAGATGGCGTTGTGCTCTGCGATGCAGTCCTGCTTCCCCAGCAGCGCCTCGACGGCGGCATACTGGATAGCCTGGGGAATCCCCGAATCGAGATTCGACTTCACCCGCATCAGGGCGTTGACTATCTTTTCGTTGCCCACTACCATGCCTATCCGCCACCCGGTCATATTATAGCTCTTGGAGAGCGAATGAAATTCCACTCCTATATCCTTTGCCCCGCGTGCCTGAAGGAAGCTCACCGGCCGGTAGCCGTCGAAGGCGACCTCAGAGTAAGGGCCATCGTGGCAGACTGCTATATCGTACTTTTTAGCGAAGGCCACCACCTTCTCAAAGAAACGGAGGTCGGCTACAGCCCCCGTGGGGTTGTTGGGGTAGTTTATCCAAATCAGCCTAGCCTTTTTGGCTACCCTGGCAGGGATGCTGCCGAGGTCAGGCAGGAAATTGTTATCCTCGGTGAGAGGCATGAAGTAGCTCTCACCGCCTGCGAACATAGTTCCTATGGAATAGACGGGATAGCCGGGATCGGGGACAAGGGCAATATCTCCGGGGTCGATGAAGCACAGGGCGATATGCCCGATGCCTTCTTTAGAGCCGATGAGAGGCAGCACCTCTTTATTAGGGTCGAAGGACAGGTTGAAGCGGCGCTCGTACCACTTAACGATGGCCTGCCTCAATTGGGTTAGCCCCTCGGTCTCGGGATAGCGATGGTTTGCCGGATCTTTAGCTGCCTGGCACAGGCGCTTGATGACATGGGGAGGGGC
>DAOUMT010000192.1:0-11231 GCA_034409195.1 Dehalococcoidia bacterium | reverse complement strand
AGGTACGATAGAGAATGGGGAATTCCTCGCTGGTGAAAAGCTGCTCTCCCAGATGATAGACAGAGGCAATATCGTCTATCTCCATTTCACGGATAGGTATTCTCAACCTCGGCGCCAAAAATCACCTCCATTTTGAAAAATATGGTTTCAGATGTATCTACCAGGTTTTATAGTATAGCACACTATGTATGCCCTATCACGCCTTTGAATACAATAAATCGTTTAGTAGCCGGAGATTGAGAAGTTCATGGAGAGCAATAAGCCAACGGCTCACAGAATGCGTCCTCCCTCAGAGGGCGGCACTCCAAATAAAAGAGGCTGGGTAAGTGTGTGTTAAAACACCCAGCCTCTTTCTCGCTCTTTTTTAGTTTACAGTTTTACCACTTTACGCGAATCGGCTTTCCGGGAGGAAAATCCTTCGGCGGTTTATCCAACTCCATGTGCAGCTCATCGAGCATCTTCTGCCGCAGCACCCGAAGCAGCTTCTGAAGCTGCTTCTGCTCATCTACCGACAGGCCCGACGCTAGCCCTTTAATCAAACCCTTATATATCTCAACGCCAGGGCCGGTAAGTTTCTCACCTTTAGACGTTATCTTAACTTCTGTGAATGGATGTCCCTTGCGCTTCGGAACTCTGGTAACGAGCCCTTCTTTCTCCATTCTGTTGAGCAACCCCGCAATGGTCTGGTTCTCCCTGAAGACCAAGCGTGCTATCTCAGCGGGGGTTAACGTCCCTTCATAGTCCCGGCAAGCCCAGAGGACAGCAGCCTTCTCAGGTGTTAATCCTACCTTGGCGAGTTTAACCTCCGCCGCCTTGTTCACCGCAATCCAGGTTTGGCGGAGCATCGCCCATGTGCCCATAGCTGTTTCTTCGAACTCGAAGTCGTACATCCGATATTTCCTCCTGTTTAATCTCTTAGACCTATTGCGATATGATATCACAAAATCTAATGCAAGACAACTACTTAAGGTCATCCTTAGCGAGCAAAGCTTCGGAAATCCATAAGATAACACCGGTCAGTACTGGATACTCGGTATAGCGCACCTGAACTGGATGTCCAGAGGGCTGAGAGGTGCCCTGGAATATGGTCCATATTAGGCTTGACTTTTGACATTACCCCAATTAAAGTCTAAGGCCAAGAAAGGAGGCAACATGGAACAAAAACAACCGGCAGAAATGTCCCTCAGTCTAAGTTTCATTCTACTGGTTGGTGTCATGGTAGGTATCGTGCTGATCATCATAGGGGCCGGGGTTGGTCGTTCGGGGAACGAGGGAGTATTTCTTGCAGGCTTGGCCATAACCACCCTCTCACTGTTCGCCGGGGGCTTCTTACAGAAAGACGAGAATAACGTGGTGCGATTGGGCATGTTCCTCGCTGGCGCGATTATCCTGGGATTACTAATAAGAGGTGCCGGCTTAGGACTTCTGCCTTTCGGTTAACTAAAAATGAGGTTGCGGTTTTTCCGAATAGGGTCTGGGCTGCAAAAGGAAGGAGAATTGGCAATGGCAGATAAAGAGGAGAAAGAGGTAAAAGTTAACCTGGCGTTCACATCGGAAAAACTGTTCGTCTACGGCGCGATAGCTGATGCTGTCATCGGCTTTATCTGGGCCATTCTGGCTGCTGCCGCTGACTCAGGAGGGGCGATAAGGGCCGCTAATTTCTTTGAAGGCTTCTTCTTTACAGTGCTCGGCTGCCTGGTCCTTTACGGTTTTTCTCTGATAATCAGAAGCAAACAATAGGCTAACGGGTTACGATGCAACCCTTTTGGAAGGCTCTAGTCGAAGCCATAAGCCTTCCAAAAGGAATTATTATTTACTTTTTTCTAACCGGATAACGGATTAAGGTCTTCTGAACCTTTGCCTTGGGCGTGGTGAGATACTCTTCCTCATGCACTCCAGCGATCTCATATCCATTCCCGGCGATAAAATTGTGCAGCCGCTGCACCGCAGGCATCTCTGCGCTGAAGGGCCCGATATGAAGGACCTGCGCCACTGTCCCATACTGCCAGACCTCTGTCTTGACTTCGATACCAGAGACTTTCTGCGGTAACGAGGTTATATCATCCGGAATCGGCAAACCCCAGATACCAGTCCACTGGTCTTTAGGCACGATGTGTGCATCAGGCCAGCGTGCACGAAGCACTCCCACTTTGAAATCGATGCCCTTCTTCTTGAGATCAAACTTGAGCTTGTATACTGAGCCGTATAGCGCAGGCATGACCTGAGCCCCCACCTCGTTGGGGTCACCCTTGGAATAGACAACAGCCATATTTTGCGGCGGCATCTCAGCTATCTGAGGTTCTTGACCGGAGGTTGCATTTCGTTTCGCCATGTTAGTTCATCTCTTCAAAGTAATTGCCAGACCCTTTCACAGCTCCTTACACATCCTGTAAAAACTGAAAGACTTTCCCCCTCGCAACTGCACCGTGGACTCGCTGGCTACCGAATACCCCAGCCTTTTATAAAGTCTAAACGCACCGGTATTTTCCACTTCAACATCTAATATCACCCGTTTCGCGCCGTACTTCTTTGCTTCCTCTTCCCCTACAAAAATCAGCCTCGTCCCAATTCCCGCAGTCCTGTATTCAGGATATACGGCAATATTGCTGATATAATATTCTCTCTCCTTCACTACTCCAATAACGTTCTCAAATTTCATCAGGAGTGATAGTTTCCTCCGAAAAGTGCCCCTCATCTTTTCGAACAGCAAGGACCCGGTTTGCCAATTCTCCCTTCCTTTCACCTTCCAGTCATATCCTAAAACCATGCCAGCTTTCCTGCCGCCGAGTTCTGCGAAGAAGGTATGCTCGAAACTGAAAAGATTACAGCTTCGGCAGAACAGGTGCCGCATTACATCTGAAACATCTTTGCCATAGATTGTCGGGAATAGTGATGGGGCAGACATTAAGACGAGAACTGCAAAATCTTCTGCATCTGTCGGCAGGGCTTTCCTTATCCCGATTTGAAGTTCCTCCAATAATAAATACCTCCCTTCCTTCCCGCTAATTCTACGACTACATGACGTTGTGAGCAACATGCCCCTTAAACAGGAAGTCGCTTAAGAATAAGTGAAAAGTCCGAGACATTTTAGTACCTATTCGTCATTGTTAAAGAAGTACTTCTAAACGTACCATAGTAACAGGGGTAATATAGGTATGGCAGCCAGATTGCTGACTATATCGATGAGAAACTAAGAGAACAAATAGGTTTCCTAATCAGGGAGACTGGCATAGTGAAACTTCAAAAGAGCCGTAAGACTATTTGGCAGCTTGTTCTGACAGGCCTGTCTCCAAGAAGCGTGGCAGGCTCTATCATCCTGCCTATTGTGCTGGTGACTCTTATCGCTGGTTCCGCCGCCATCGTTGTTGGCACCGATTATATGTCCAGGTCGGCAGCCAAAAACGCCGAGGTACGATTGGATGGCGTAGCAACACAAGCCGCTGACCAAATAGGTTCTCTTTTGGCCCGCAGCTTGAGTGATGCCTCCATGCTATCTCAAGACCCTGTGATCAACTCTCCTGATGCTACGACTGCCGAAAAGCTTGCAGAAATGGAAAGGATACGGATGTTCTTCGACACCTTCGAAAATGTCGCCCTGGTTGACACAAACGGCAACGTAATTACCTCTACCGACAGCAATTATAGCGACCAATGGGGAAACAATAGCCTGTTCCAGCGAGCTCTGGGAGGCACTCCTTCCATGTCGGATACCACAGTTTCGACCAATCCATATACGTTGGCTATCCAGATTGCTTCCCCGGTTATGGGCAGTAACTCCCAAGTCAGCTCCGTTCTGGTTGCCCAGATGAGCATGGAGAACATCTGGCAGATGATAAAGCGAGTGAAAGTCGGCGCCACAGGTTATGTTTGCCTCGTAGACGGCTCCGGCAACATCATTGCAGGGCCAGACCAGGCAAAGCTTTTTCAAAAGATAGTATTCGCCGGAGACGGCTCCTCAATGCCTCCTGAACATCAGATGATTCAGTACAACCAGGATGGCACAAAAATGTGCGCCGTGGTCGCCGGGGTCAACATGCTGGTGCCCTGGTCCGGCGACAAGTGGAGCTTCGTCGGTATCATGCCTGCTTCTGAGGCTTTCGCCCCGGCCAATGAGGTAACAAAGGTATCCTGGATAGTCATGGGAATACTGATACTATCATTTGTGGTAGTGGGACTTATTCTGGGACGCTTCCTCTCAAATAAAATCAGGGCTCTCTCAAAAGGCACCGCTGAGATAGCAGCCGGCAATCTCAGACACCGATTGCCCCCCATGCAGCCGAAAGACATGGGCCAACTGGCGGATTCTTTCAACTCGATGGCAACGCGTCTTGAGGTCTCAGCCGCCGAAATAGCCAGATGGAATGCCCATCTTTCAGAGCAGATTGAGGCAAAGACGAAGGAACTGGAGAAATTGATGACGGGCAGGGTCCAATCGGAAAGGTTGTCAGCGATGGGATATATTGCGACCTCGGTCGCCCACGAATTGAACGACCCTCTCACTGCCATCTCCGGCTACGCCCAACTCGGGGTTAAAGAGATAGAAAAACCCAGCTCTCCCCAAGAGATGCCCGGGATCCTGAAAAATGCCTCCGATTATTTCAAGAATATCGAAAAGGAGCTACAGCGAAGCAAGAACATCGTCAGGAAACTAATCTCCTTTGTCAGATATTCTAAAGCAAGCAGCGGAATAGTGGATATAAATCAGGTGGTGGGCGATACTTTGTCCATCGCCAGACATCACCTCGAGATAAACAAGGTGGAACTGTTGACGGAACTAAAGCCCGATCTCCCTCCAGTCAGGGGTGACATCCATCAGCTCCAGCAAATTTTTCTCAACATGATTCTGAACGCTCAAAAAGCAATGTCTGAGGGCGGCAAGCTCAATGTAGAGACAAGACAACATGAAGGAAACGACCGCAGAGTCGAGGTATTCTTCTCCGACACCGGCGGCATCCCACCTGAGAGATTGGATAAGGTCTTCGAACCTTTGCCATCATCGGAAGCTGAGGGACAGGGCACAAGGCTAGACCTATCGGTAACCTATGACCTGGTAAAGCAACTCGGTGGAGAGATCGAGGTCAAAAGTGAGGCAGGAGTAGGTACCACATTCATCATCTCGTTTCCGGTGGCTAACGCCTCTTCTCCGGAGAACAAAGCGGACGCTGGAACCGCCGGGCCGAAAAACGGTCAAAAAGCCTCTGAATGAGGTCTCAGGCGGTAAATCTAGATTCCTTCGCCATCGCTCAAGGTTACTGAAAGCTTCTTTACATCACTGCCTGATTTATACATATCCTCGGGCAGTAGCAGTTGGCCATCAGCCTTCAATTTTACCAGCCCTTCCCTGCACTCCGGCCTAGATAGACTGGGCATCCAGTTGCGGCAGGCCTTTGGCCTGAAGGCATGTATAGAGCAGGCAGCCTTAACCTCCCTCTCCTCCCAGCGTAGAAAAGGGCAGGTGTCGGCAGAACTCTGCAAAATGTAAGCCTCTTTTATCGGCACGGCTCGAACATACGTCGAGGTGAACCTATCGATAGACATACCCAGCTTGTGTGAAATACGTTTTATCTCCTTCGAGGTAACCTTTGGCCGGTAGCGGACGCAACATATGCCACAGCGAAAACACTCGATTTGAGGCAGGCTGTCGCCTATCTTGTGCTCAGTTCCATCCTGCATACACAGATGGCCCTGCGCTCCCCACTCCTCTCTCACACTATCTCCACGACCTTTGGCTGCCAATCCCTCTCCCCCCATCAATGTGCCAGGAAATCCAGCACCACCCTGTTAAACCTGCCTCTCTTCTCTGCAACCAGTGTATGCGAACCGCCTTCGATCCTGACCAGCCTGGCGCCAGGTATCCTGCTTGCCAGCACGTCTGCTGAGCCGGGCGGTATAATTCTATCTTCAGTTCCGGCTATCACCAGGGTCGGTGCTTTAATCATGTGCAGCCTGTCCAGCGAGCTGTGAGTCATGGCAGCTTCGAATTGCCCCTTCATGCCCTCGATGCCGAACAATTTACCGCGCACCCAGCAAAAAGGCACAGCCACGGTTTTAACTGCCCCGCTGTTGAAAGCATGTGCGTTCAGAGCGTTCGTAACCTTGCCGATATCCACGCTCTTGATATCTTTGTCGGAGAAACCTTCCTTGAGTCCCATCGCCTTCAGCAATTCAGGAGGATATCCGCCTTTTTCATCCTTTCCGGCATTTGTGCTCACCAGGACAAGCTTCCTCACCCTTTCCGGGTAATTGATAACGACCTCCTGCGCAATCATGCCTCCCATCGACACTCCCAGGATATGTGCTTTATCGATTTCCAGATAGTCCATCAATCCCACAGTATCATCCGCCATAGTCTTGACCGTGTATGATTCGGCAGGCTTATCGCTCCTTCCCACGCCCCTGTTATCGAAAGTGACCACGCGGTAATACTTTTTGAAGGTGCGTGCCTGGAGGAGCCAGTCACCGCACTCTCCGCCCAGCCCCATTATCAATACCAGGGGCTCGCCCTTACCCTGGACTCTGTAATAGATATTGACCCCGTTAACTCTAACTTCAGGCATCTCACCAAGCATATTAGGATAAATAAAGGACATTTGCAACGCGGCGAGTGGGAAAACACAGGAGTTGAACTTAAGAAACATTAAATATAAAATATCTTTATGGCCAAGATTCCCGGTCCCAGAGTCAAGGCGAATAATCATGGGAAAGAAACTCTCTTTACCGAATTTGCTCCGCCTGAAAGAAGCGAGAAGGACGAAATCAGGCGTCAGAAACGGTTGTTTGCCAATTCGCCGCAGTTCAAACAGTTCGCCGATTTCGTTCCAGACCCCATCCTTGTTCTCAACCCCAACAGGCAAATCGTCTTCGCCAATATCACCGCGCTCAAGGTAATCAAAGCAAGCGGGTGGAAAAACCCCTACGGCCTCCGTCCCGGAGAAGCCCTGCTCTGCGAGCATGCCAGTGACTGCGAATGGGGCTGCGGTACCTCATCCTTCTGCAGACATTGCGGCGCAGTGAGGGCCATCCTATCCAGCCTGAAAGGAGTTGAAGACGTTCAGGAGTGCCGACTTTCTCGAGATGGCACCAGAGAAGCCTTCCTTTTCGTGGTCTTTACGTATCCCTTACAAATGGACTCTGAGGTCTTCTCCCTTTTCATACTAAAGGATGTCACGAAAGAAAGAAGGATGCATATTCTGGAACGTGTGTTTTTTCATGACATCAAGAACACACTGACCGCTCTGAATGGATGGGTGAGTCTCCTCAAAGGCGCCGCCGACCCCGACCAAACTCGCGAGGTGAGCCGTGTGATCGACCAGCTCAGTGGCGAATTGGTGGACGAGGTCCAGGCTCAGGAACAGCTCATAGAAGCGGAGAGCAACCAGCTGGTTCTCCACATCAGTGCCATCGATTCGCTGGCCCTGCTCGAGGAAATAAGGGAACAGTATCAAGGGCATGAGGTTGCCACAAACCGAGGCATCATCATTGACCCGAATGCCGATAAGGTGCAGTTCAGGAGCGACGCCTCACTGCTGAAGCGCGTGCTAAACAACATGACCCGGAATGCACTGGAGGCCATAGAAGAATGCGAAGCAGTCACCCTTGGCTGTACTTGCACGGATAATCAGGTGCAGTTCTGGGTGCACAACCCGGGGTTCATGCCTGAGGAAGTGCAATCGCAAATCTTCAAATGGTCTTTCTCGACGAAGAGCAAAGACAGGGGACTGGGCACGTATAGCATGAGACTGCTGAGCGAACGTTACCTGGGAGGCAAGATGTCATTTACGTCTACCCCCTCCGAAGGTACCAGGTTCGTGGCCTGTTACCCTCTATAACACTCTCAATCCCGAGACCTTCACAGCACCGCGGTGATATCCGGTGGGGAATAGCTCCTCGAGTTCGTCCAATTCCATGCCGAGAGCCTCGCAAGTCTCGTACACGGTAGGTACCATGTTATCCTTCTCGAACTTGTCGCGGAGGAAACCGATGACCTGCCAGTGCCTATCGGTAAGCTTTGGTATGTTGAGCTCGCTGGCCTTGTGTACCGCGAACTCCCTGTCCCATTGAGAGGGGTCTGCCAGAAACCCGCGAACGTCGATCTCGTAGGTCTTCTTCGGGGTCGGACCAGCGGCGCGCTCGGCAAGCTCTTTCATCCAGGATTGTTCTATATACTCCTCTGCCCAGGATTGCTCAAGACATCCCTGCTTGTAAGTAACGCCGGCAAGCTTACAAGCTCCCCGCAAGTAGCCTGTGGGAAACAGCTTCCTTAGCTCTAGAAGGTGAAGGCGGTTTATGCGGCAAGTTTCGTAGACCAGAGGGCACTTCCCTGTCTTCTTCTGGAAGTCGCGGATGAAGTAGATGACCTTCCAGTGGTCTCCGCTCAGTCCGGAGACTATCCCGCACCTGGGGGCCATGCCGCGCGCGAAGTTTTCGTCCCATTCCCCGGAATCCAAAAGGAACTCGTGCTCGGCCTCAACATGATACGTCTTATCTCCAAATTTAACCGTACCCATTGCTGCTCCTCCTTGGGGATTGGCCCGCAATCCCCTGGTTGTACTTCTCTCATCTTGAGAACAGCCAACCAGCTAGAGCAGCTACCAGCCTTAGCCGCGACTACGCGGGACGTATCAGTACGCCCAGCTAACAATCTGAGCCAATTCGGATTATAGGCATCTGCCGGATGGATGTCAACACTCCGCAAGGAGGGATAGGAGTTGATTTGAAGCTGGTGGGCGGATTTGAACCGCTAACCTCATGATTCCAACTCATACAAATGCAATTGTTAATACTATGCCAACCATCGGTCTACGAATTCAACTTTTATGGGACGAAAAGTTAAGATAAGACAAGTGTGAGGTCATTGACCTGCATGTTATAATCGATAAGAGGCAGTATATTCCATCGCGAGCTTCCCCTACTACTTAATTGGTGTAAATAAAAGGTTAGGTTTGAATAAGAAAGCTTAAAATACCTCACAAAGCATCATTGATAAGGTACAGCAATTCTTATCACAAGAAGCAGAAGCTTCAGAAAAAGGTTCATATGAAGGCGATTCCTTTGTTGTTAATTATAGCCTTGACCTTAGGTTTCATGGCGGTTGCTTGCGGAAGCTCTAACACCAGCATTGAGAGCGCAGGCATAACCAAAGAGAAGCTAATTGACGGCTTAATGGTAAGCCGGATAGATATAAAAACCGGCCAAGCTGAAGGTACTGACATATTCACTGCGGAGGGCTCCCACGGCACGTTAACTATGAGGGAGGATTATAAAGGTATTTTCGATTGGTCACAGAGCCAAATGAAACTGAACGTATCTAGAACTATAAATTTCAATGGCTCTGTAGAAATTTACAACGATACGATTTATGTATTCGGTACAATGGCCTACATTTTAATTCAAGACGAAGGGCTCCCTGACCTATGGATTTATGGGGAGTTACCGGAGAGCTATTGGTCGAGATGGGAAACAGTCGATCAGGAAATTGAGTTACTTTATAGCTCCAAGATAAACATCCTGCCTATGGAGGAAGTCGCTGGCACCCCTTGCTATGTCGCAGAAATCATACCTGATATAGATACGTTGCAGGAGATTTTGAATTCTGCGCCTTTACCCAGTCTACCTGAGGAATCGCCCCAAAGCACCGTAGATAAATTCATTTTCAAAAGGTGGTTTGCCCAAGATACTTTTTTCACCTTGAAGATCCATGACGAATTTGACAGCACTTACCCAGATGGCAAGACCTTCCATGACGTCCAGGATTACACATATCATGATTATAACAAAGATGTTTCCATACAGCTTCCGCCTGAAGCCAAAAAAGCTCAATATGTCGGGGCGCTGGACAAATTCCTTGAGCAAGGGCTGGATTCGGTTACTTATTAATACAGCACCATCTACCTGGATGGCCTTAAAGCAGGGTCTAGGAAAGGCACTAGGCAATCCTCTCGAACTTGCTTGAAGTCTGACGGAGTTTTAAACCATTGAAAAAGGTTGCTTCGATTCGAGGATTTTCATGGCGTTCTCTCCCAAGATCTTTCTCTCAAAGTCAGGGGGGAGATTGAGGCGCTTCAAAGCGCTTAATGTATCCTTGAAACTAAAAAGGGGATAATCCGAGGCAAAGAGCATTTTGTCCTCTGCGGCATACTTCACGTAGGCGTCCCACGGCAGGTGGTTGTACAAGTTAGCGTAAGCCGAAATGTCAACATATACATTGGGATGTCGGGCCACCAGTGACCATGTCTCCCAATGCCAGGGAAAACCGCAGTGCCCCAGGATGATTTTCAGAGCCGGATAGCGCAGAGCGACTGGTTCCACAAGCATGGGGTGGCCTAACCTGGCATCCGAATCCGGGTGGGAGACCTGATGGGAGGCGTGAGTCCAAACAGGTATATTTAGTTGCAACGCGGTTTCCCAGAGCGGATAATGCTTCGGGTCGGAAAAATCGAAATGCTGCACGGGAGGGACCAGTTTCAGACACCGGCACCCCAGGTCTTTCACAGCATGAACCAGCTTGTCTATGGCCGCCTGACCCATGGAAGGGTCGACGCTGGCAAAGGGGATGAAGCGATCGGGATGAGCCGAAGCAATACGCGCAACATCTTCGTTAGTTACGACCTCAACGCCATAATGGCTGGTGAGGTCCATAGGCACGATGCAGGCCTTGTCCAACCCTGCCTCGTCCATATCGCGGATTATATCTTCGATAGTGCGCTGTGTGAACATAAACGTGAACGCCCCCTGCAACATCTCCCGACGTTTTGGTTCATGGCGATCGAACATCCGCTTCATTGCTTCCTGGACACTGGGCGTTACAGTGGCTTCCTTGCATAATGAGTGCATGTGAACATCGATAATCATCACAGGCCTCCTTATATATCACTCCTGTCGTTTATCCCTCATACTCGGAGAAAATATAGAAATAGAGTGGCAAAAGTAACCACCAATCGTGTCCTTTCACGTAAAGGGCCCCTGCGTTGTTCTATCTGGTCGTCTCAATAGGCTGCCACAGCCAGCTTTTTCCCCTCCGGACGACGTGGCCGAGACCTGGAAAGGGAAAGTGAAAAGCAAGCACAAGAGAATTCTCAACTGCAGCTTTATTCAGAAGTCGGCGCCTGGTGGCAGCAACTTGGTCAGGAGAGAAATCGACCGGGGCACACCATTCCGGCTGCTCAATATGGATGGGGTGTAGAACGACGTCAGAGATACAGAGCAGTTGCTCTCCCTTTGAGGAGATAGCC
>DAOUMT010000191.1:0-16581 GCA_034409195.1 Dehalococcoidia bacterium | reverse complement strand
CTATAAACATCTAGATTCTGCGGACATTCAAATACTTCAAGAGATTGACCAGGAATGGGGCAATCGCAGCTTACAAGATATACTTGAGCACACATACAATACCAAACCTTTCAAGGCCAGCAAGTTCGGCCAAGATATAGACTTCGCTCATCAATCATAAGCACTACCGTTATTATTTCCACTATGCGCTGCCAGCGCCTTTGCAAACCTCTGCAAGCCTGACTGTAGGTCGCATTCCTATGTTCTATCAGAAGTGCCTGCTGTATTAAAAGTCAAAGTGCCTTCGGTTTGTAAGCCCTGAACCATTCAATCCAACCAAGTATAAAGAACGCAAAGGCTGCGATACTGGATATTACTGTTGAAGCTGTAGTTATATTAGCAGCAGCGAGACTCACGGTTGCTAAGGCAAAACCCCAATTGCCCAAGTGAACGAGGTACTTTGCAAGGTACTATGTCCCAACATTTGTGTCCTAATTCAGAGTATCCATGAGTTAGGAATAGAGCCTACTTTGCGTACGAAGAGGATTATGGCATGAATAATTATGAGATGGGACTTATTGGTTTCTTTATAGCGAGTTTAATTATTGTTGTCTGTTCACAAATAGCCATATACCGAATGAAACGACGGCTACAAAAAGGAAAAGAAAGCCCAAATCATTCAAACCAAGAAAGAAGCAAGCAAAAGAAATGACTAAAGCAATAGCTGGAAAACTGGTAGCAACGACTTTGAAATCGAATTTCATGTGTGAATAGTATATGCACGGAGGTTATCTATGTCAACTAAGATTGTCTCATGGAAAGAAAAGTTGGACAATAGTATAATGGGGCACAATACCATAAGTAAAAGGGGGTGCCTCATGTCAAAAAGTGTCATCATATATATGCTGGTGGCAATTATAGCTGTGATTGTCATAGCAACCTTTTTTGCATCTGTCATTTCTGGTTTTAGTAGTATATTAAGACCTCTTTTCATAGCCTTAATCGTTTTGGGGATAGCTGTCTCTGCACTAGCAATCTCTATAAATATTATCAGGCATAGCAGCCCGCAAATGGGAGCAATTACCCGTATTGAGTTATACGGTGTTACGTGCGGTCTCTCAGTAGCTTTATATGATATTGCCATGACAATCATTTTTACATTCATAGGGAACTTGAATAGTAGAATAGATGGGTTATATCAAATATTAGGAAACATGAGTACGCACTAAACGCTGAATACTTTTTATGCAGAAAAGGCAGTTGCACAAAAAGTATTTATGAATTGAGGGTTTATGTGCAAAGCCCAATACTATTGACAAAGTTAATATTATATGGTATAAAATATGAAGATAATTAAAACTCAGCTTAATTTTATTGATGGTGGTAAAAATGGCTAGAGAGTGGCACGAGCTGACAAAAATGACCCAGGGTAAGCCGGTAACAGTCGAACGAGTCCGTATGGTGGATAGCGACATCGCCATCGAGGGGAGCTTTATGCTACCGCCTCTGGCCAATCTCTCCGCCGAAGACCAGGTCTTTGTCATGGCCTTTGTGCGCTGCCATGGCTCCATCAAGGAGATGGAAGAGATGTTCGGTATAAGCTATCCCACCGTGAAAAACAGGATTAACCGCATCGCCCGGCAGCTTGAGTTCGTTGAGGTTGTCCACGTCTCACCTGTGGAAGAAGTAATTAGTGAGCTTGAACGCGGAGAGATTTCCACCGAGGACGCAATAAGGAGGTTATCGAAATGAGTCGACCGCCCATGTGGATGCACATTAAAGTTCAGGGAGAGCACAGGCGATTCGGATTGTGGCTGCCGCTCTTTCTGCTGCTGCCTTTGGCGCTGGTGGTCCTGATTATCCTCTCTCCGCTGATACTGATCGCTGTTATTATTCTCTGGCCCAGCGGCCGGGGAAAGTGGGCGCTGTTTGTTCTAAGGGCTGCCTACCAGGTATTTTTCTCACTGCGGGGCCTCAGAATTGATGTTCAGGGCCGTCATCAATCTGTGTATATTTCCGTCGTATAGACGGTGGAAAAGGAGGTTACTGCCATGACTGAGAATGAGAGCCGAAAAAAGATACTGGAGATGCTTGCTGATAAAAAGATAAGCGTCGACGATGCTTATCGCTTGCTCAGCGCAATCGACTCTACGGAGAGTGGCCAGGAAAGCACGCCGAAGACAGAAACGGCGGGCAAAGTCAAACCCAAATACCTGCGTGTCACTGTGTTGCCGGATCCGGAACACGAGCATAGCGAAAAGGTCGATCGCGTCAATGTGCGCGTGCCCATGTCGCTGATACGCGCCGGTATCAAGCTGACCTCTCTAATACCCCCTGAGGCCAGGGACAAAGTGAACGGGGCTTTGCGGGAGAAGGGTATCGGCTTCGACGTGCGAAATATGAAACCGGAAGACATTGAAGAGCTCATCGGGGCTCTAAGCGACCTGGAAGTGGACGTGGTGAGCGCCAAGGGAGAAAAGGTGAAGGTTTTTGTCGAATAAATAGAGTCAATCCGTAAGGCGGGTTGGGAAACCCGCCCTACTACTCCCAAACAGCAGATTCAATGTGGTAGGACGGGCTCCCCAGCCTGTCCAAATGTAGGGGGCGAGCTTATGGGTCGCCCCCTAATGCAATTCCTGTAGCTAGAACAATACATCCACTCCAATAGCAAAACCAAAGACTAAGAACACAATGAGGGAGTAGATAATCCAACCCACTATGCACGTTCCGATAGCCCGCCAGGTTGTAAAATCAAGCGCTTGCCTGACTGCAATCACGCCTGCAATCAATGCCCAGACAAGTGCCACAAAGGCGATAAACCCGCCGAGGAATGGAATGAAGGCAAAGAAGCTTAGCAATCTAGGCGTATTCGAGAAGCCGATGGTCCGTATAAGTTGACCATAGTCTGCCTCCGTCTCAGGCCCCTTAAATAGGGTGGTTCCAATTAGATAGGCAAACAGGGACCAGATGAGCCAACCCAATATGCCTGTACCTATGCCAATAAGAAGTCCCCACAAGAACCAGATTCCGCTATGACCTGAGATGACTGCTGCAATACCAACCCCCAGGCCGCTGGCTATGCTTGAGATTAGGACAACAGTAAACGCCTGTCCGTTGGCTCTTTTATCTGCTTCTACTTCCTCATACAGGTCGCTGTCAAGTTTTGCAGCGCGCACCATCCTGTCTGCGAGCGATGGGCTGCCTGTCATTTGCCCCTTCCTCCTTTCTTATGGTCTGGCATAGTTGGGGAGATTATAACACGTGGTTATTTCATAACAAAAGAGTATGCTAGGATAGAAGAGGTTGGAGCATCCGCTCCAACCTACCCAGGCACCTGGATTCCTGCTTCCGCAGGAATGACATGATTTGGGCTGGTCTGATGCGCTCATGTGGGTTTCGATTGTATCTCAGCCTGGCTTACCAAATCGCCTTGGGACAGGCTGGGGAGCCTGTCCTACCATATCACTCAGGCTTTTAGCTTAACTTCCGCTCCGGGCCAGGTCTCAATGGGGTCTGTGGACTTGACCAGGTTCATTCCGTGATCGGCAAAACGCTGAAATGCCCTATCTGCTTCGTCGGTGTAATCAACTATGCCGGGCACCACTATAGGCGAGGAGCAGTCCTCCAGGATATATACTTTTCGGGCCAGCGACTTGTCTCTGGCGAAGATATCGTTAAGCAGGCTTTCGATGGTCCAGGCCAGGCAGTGGCTTTTCGCTTCTCCGGTGATGATAGTCATGTCGCTGCTATAAAGAGTCTCCAGCAGTTTCTCGTTCTTCGCGGCACGAGGTATCGGTTTACCGGTATGCATGGTCATCACTTCAGGCTCGAATATCGAGTAATGCTCCGTCAGCGGGTTATCGCCTTTGATCTCCAGCTTGTTGACCGAGCCGCGGGCAAAGCTGTGGAAGAGACGGGCCTCATCTATCACACCTACCAGCCGGTGGCCGCGCGAACCTAGAAGGCAGTGGTAAGGCCAGATGGTCAACTGGTATCTCCCCGACTCAGCCAGCTTTTCACAATAGTACGTAAACTGCTTGTTCAGGTCGTCAGGGTCCATTCCCAGTTGGAACGCCATTACCGGGTTGGCACGATATTTCCCGCGATGATAATCGTCAGCCGAGATAATTGTCATGGGTTTGGGATGAGTGTCGTCCTTACACAGGGGAGCTATGGGGTGGAATATCTGGTAAGGCAGATGGGTATCCATAGTAAAAGTGATCTCAGTGATCAGGTGTAGATTGCGGTAGATGAACTTGGCAAGGCGGTCATGGTCGTCCATGGCCCCGGTGCCTGACCTCCCGCTCACATACAGCTTCCCGTCCGGGAAACTGAAGTCGAACTGCACGTCAACGACCAGCAGGTGGATTTTCACCTTATCACTCGACACATAGTGGAGCTGATGTGCTTTCCTCCACTCGATAGCTTGCTGTTGCAGCTTGGTTATGTCGGCCACATGATAGTCGAATTTGTAGGCATTTGCTTTATCATAGTGTCCCGGAACAGGAAGCCGAGAAATTCTCCTGGTCATTTTTGTACTCCCTACCGCCATCCCATAACTTTGCTTATTCAGGACTATATATTAACACACTTGTGAAGATACACCCTGGCCTGACGCCCGGTATGTCATTGCGAGAAGTCCCGATAGTCGGGACGACGAAGCAATCTCTCGTATTTCTTGGCACTAGAAGCACGTGGAGATTGCCGCGGCCTCCTTCGGATGGCCTCGCAAAGACACCCGGAGAAGACTGTGGGGTTTAGGCCTGAGGGAAAGGGGGTTTCCGGGTTGTCGAGATACACTTAATAGTGCTATATTTAGGCAAAGCAAAATCCGGTTGTGGCTTTTTTAGCAGGTTTATAGAATATGGGATAATTCCGGGAGGCATGACATGGTGGAGAAGAGCACAGCCCTCTGCGCAGACCGCTATCATGCGGTTATGGGGAATTTCTCGCTCGGAGTTGATCCCTTAGGGCTGGGTGAAACCCTGGGTGACATGCCGGCTACCTTCTATGTCACGGAAAGAAAAATCCCTTACGCTCCGGCATTGGGCTACGAAAGAATGGTTGATTTATTAAACAGGTCTCGTGCTGATGAACCCAGAGCCAGGTTCCTCTCTGAGGATAGGGCCGACTTAAAGCTCATCGCTGAACGGTTGAAGCACTCACGTTTCCCCGGAGAGGTGTTCGCCGTCCCCGAAGGGACAATTGTCTTCGCTGGTGAACCCATCGCTGAGGTGTGCGGACCTTTCGCTATGATACAAATGTTTGAAGTCGTTTTTGAATATACTTACGACCTTCCGATGACACTGGCTTACCTGGCGATGCAGATGAAGGAAATAGTAGGCGATGAAATTTTCGTCTCTGACTTTTCCTTGAGAAGGTCGGGCGACCTGGACCGGGCAGTCGAGGTCTCAAAGTACCTTTATATTGGCGGCTGCGATGACACCAGCAATCTGGAGGCGGCTTTTCTTTACGGAATCGTCTCGGTTGGCACAATGGCTCACTATTTAGTCCAGGCTTTTATGAGTTTGGTTTCCGGTGCCGTAAAGGGAGGCAATAAAATTCCCGAGTCCTGGTATGACGAAAATGGCAACCTGAAGCACGGACAGAGAATTTGTTTTGAATACTGGCTCGATGCTCACCCGCATGGAACGGTATGTCTTGTGGATACTTTATCCCTTAAACTGGGCATGATTCATGTGATTGAGGCAGCGCTCAGCAGCCGTAAGCGCAGGAAGGCTCTCAGGGCCGTGAGGATTGATTCGGGAGACCTGATAAAGGGAAGCATTTTTGCCAGGAAAATGCTCGATGCCAACGGTCTGCACGAAGTGAAGATTCTCCTGACCGGAGATTTAGATTACAGAAGGGTGGAGGCGATCGCACTTGGGTTGCGCGATTACTCTCTAAAAAATATGGAGATAGAAAATCGGCAGGAGTTTGAGGGTGATAGTCCCCAGATATTACAGAAGGCGTTGAAGAACATGGGGATTATGGGAGTCGCTGGCGGTACGAAATTCACCGCTGAGATTGAAAAAACCGCTGGCGTGATTTTCAAGCTGATAGAGTTCTGGGAGCAGCCTACACTAAAACTTTCCGGAACCCCGGGGAAAGAGACCCTGCCTGGGAAATTGCAGATTTGGAGATGCGAAGATAGAAAAGGCAGGTATATGTTCGACGTTTTAAGCCTGGCAAATGAGAAGCCTCCTAAAGGACGCGGGGTTTGTAACGCGACACCACTTATCCAGCCCTTTTGGAGGCATGGGATGTACCCTGAATTGAGGACTCCTAACGAGCTTAAACGCTGGGTAGCGGAGCAAAAAAAGAGATTTGTGGTTCCTCTGGAAGAGTATGGCAAGACCAAGGTTCAATTGAGCCCTGCGCTTTCCCAGCTAAAAAGTGAGCTTCAGAAAGACTATCTCAAGGCGCCGCGGACTAAAGTCAAAGTAGTCAAGTGGCCAAGATGGTGAATGTATGCAACTGGGGCGACTTCCGGCAAAGACCCCCAGTAAAAAGCACAGTAACAAATCTTGTTAAATCTCCGCCCATCAGCGGGAAAGAACCGGTCTGCCTAGCAGCTCTTCAGGTTTGGTGCAATATGGTAACGCTTCCTCGACAGTAACCATGCGAGACCTGACGAGGTTTTGCAGCGCTTGATCCATGGTCAGCATGCCGTACTGACTGCCTGTCTGTATGTATGTAGGCATCTGCTCTATTTTGCCTTCACGAATTATATTTCGTACAGCATCGTTGCCAAGCATGATTTCAACTGCGGCTATTCGCCCATGTCCCGTTGCCCTTCTCAATAAAACCTGCGAAAGTACGCCTTCCAACACCAGTGATAGCTGTAACCTTATCTGCTCCTGCTGGTGGGGCGGGAAAACATCTATTATGCGGTCAATGGCCTGAGCTGCACTCGGCGTGTGCAGGGTACTCAACACTAAGTGCCCTGTCTCGGCAGCCGTGATAGCTGTCGCGATTGTCTCCAGGTCACGCATTTCTCCGACCAGAATTACATCGGGGTCCTGACGTAGTACATGCCTTAGAGCATTACCGAAAGACTTGGTGTCAGACCCGAGGTCTCGCTGCGCTATCATGCTCTTCTCATCCTGGAATACGTACTCGATAGGGTCTTCGATGGTTATTATATTCCGTGCCTCGTTCTTATTTATGTGGTCAATCATTGAGGCTAACGTGGTTGATTTTCCGGTTCCGGTTCTTCCAGTTAGCAGGACCAGGCCTCTTGGCTTCAATGCCAGGGTTTTACAGATCTCTGGAAGGCCCAGTTCGTCTATAGTGGGCACCACGAACGGGACACGCCGAATGGCCATACTGATTGTATCGCGCTGCATAAATATGTTTATTCTGAAGCGAGCCACTCCACGGATTCCATACGCCAGATCCAGCTCCATGTTATGGTGGAAATGGTCTCTCTGGCTCTCATTAGTTACGTGTTCAAAAGCTTCTTTCAGGTCGAATGGCGTGATATGGGGCATGTCTTCCATTACCTGGAGGACGCCATCGATGCGGAGAATAGGCGGTCTCCTCATCCTCAGATGCAGGTCAGAAGCCCCTTTATCTACCATTAACCGGAGTAACTCTTCTATCTTCATGCTCAAATCCCCCCGTTGTGTTATTAAGCGGCTGGTGTACTATTCACCTGATTTCTTGAAAATATTTATGACGACAAATTATCTAAGGTGACGAGTCAATATTAATCACTTGGCCTTGTTGCGAATCTCGCTCGTTTGCCTTATCTTCATTCTTGATGTATATCCAGCCATCGCGTGCCGCTATGAACACAGCATGTGCCCGATCGTTTGCATTCAACTTGCGCAAAATCGAACTGACCTGATTTTTGATTGTCTGTTCACTGGTGCCTAGTATATCCCCGATTTGCTTATTCGAGTTGCCTTCGCAGATGAGCTTCAATATCTGGAGTTCTTTGGAGGTTAGAGACTCCAATGCATTCTCCACGTATTTTTTATTCAAGGTGAAGTCTTGGAACTCTCTAAGTACCCGCCAGCTCAGCTTGGGCCTATTTGTTACACTATCATTAATAGGATATTCACCTTCGGCGCATCGGTTTACAGTTTGAATGAGTAGACCGGGGGTGCAACGTTCAGCGTTAAGGTATGCCGCTGCTCCGCTCTTGATGACTTGAAATAGCTCTGCATCATCTTCTGCATTCCTGTTGCTGATAATCACTACCTTAGTGCCTCGAAATGTCTTTGTGATCTTTCTAGTCAGCTGAATTCCCAGCGAAAGGTGATAGCCCTGGTCCAGCAACACGATATCCGGCAAGCAGTTTGAGATTTGTGTGATTACGTTTGCTCCCTCCTGGTCTAAATCGCATTCTACGATATCCAGAATGCGCGACGCATTTTGTCCGGACAGCATCTGCACGATTCCGGATCGGGCGAATGAATTGCTGCTTACAATCATTACTTTTATGCTACGCATCGAACCTCAATTCCTTGCAGTTTAACTGGGTAATTGCATTCAGATTAACGAGTCATCATACAGCTTTTTAAATTTGTTACTGAACTCCTAATATGCGATAGTACTAACTTGCTGTACTGTAACCTGTTAAACAACGATAATCTCGTACAAAAAATTTGGTTACAATAAAAATTTAGCGTATGTCCAATGCAGGTACAATAGTACTTTCAATGCAATCTCTGGCTTCTACAATAGCCCTTTAGTTTTGAGCTTGATAGAAAAAAGTACCATCTGAATACTGGCAGCATTGGGAAACTTAGGGTCAATGTGCAGGATGTTATTCCATAATATGTCTTGTAATCGAATTGTCGCATACTGTGCAGACAAAACCGGTGGCGTTTAGCTATTTTTACAGGCCGCGGGATTAGTCGGTGTGCGGTAGTTTTCCGGATCCCACATCGCAGCAAATACTCTCACTATTTCAGGGTCGAAATAAGACCCGGCACAACGCACGATTTCCTCTAGGGCTTCCTGGTGATGCAATGCATTGGGTCGGTAGGGACGCGGCGACGTCATAGCATCATAGGCATCAGCGATTGCCAGAATACGTGCTTCCAGAGGAATGTTTTCACCAATCAATCCGGCAGGATAACCCTTTCCGTCGAAATGTTCGTGATGATGTTGAATGACTGGCAAGCATGAGCCCAGGCTCTTGATATGCTTGAGTATTGCCACACCGAACTTGGGATGTTCCCGTATAGCCGTCCATTCGCTGTCGGTAAGAGAGCCCGGCTTCAAAAGAATATTATCGGGAACTCGAATCTTACCGATATCATGCAATAACGCTGCCGCTTTAAGCTTTGCTACCTTGTCATTAGAATAGCCAAGTGCTTGGGCAATTTGCCCGGCATATTCTGCCGCCTTCTTGGAGTGTCCGTAAGTGTAATGGTCCTTGGCATCAACGGTGGCTGCCAGAGCATGAACGGCGTTTAGAATCTGCTCCTCTCTCTCGAAATCGGATTGTTGGGCGGATATTTCAGCAGAGGCCAGGGATACCCGATTCCGCCCTGCTTGCTTGCTCAAGTATAAGGCACTATCCGCAGCCATAAGGAGGGCTTCTTTGGTAACTCCGCTGGTGGGCCACGAGGCTACTCCTATGCTGCATGTTATTGCTATACCTTTGATGTCCATCTCGGACTCTACCTTTTTTCGGATTCTTTCGGCGACATTATAGGCATCGTCCAGCGGTGACTCAGGCAGAATGACAGCAAACTCATCTCCGCCGTATCGGCAGGGTATGTCTATCGACCTGATGGAACCTTTGATATGATGTGTTATCTCCCTCAGGATATCGTCGCCGGCCAGATGGCCGAAGGCGTCGTTATAAGATTTAAATAGGTCCACGTCCAGGAAAAGCACGGAAAATATGTTGCCAAAACGGGAACAACGTGATATCTCCTCGTCTATGCGCTGATGAAAATACCCGTGGCTGAGCAAGCCTGTTAAGTCATCGGTATGCACTCTATCTCTGGTGATGTTAAACAGTTGAGCGTTTGCCATAGTCACAGCCAATTCCTGACTCACCTTTGTGAGCAGGGTGATGTCTTCTCCGGAGTACGAGCCGCGCTGTTTTGGCCCCAGGGCGAGGATTCCGATCGCGTTGCTTTTATGTTGCATTAGTACAAGCAGTCCGATGTCACAATTCCGGATTGCGCTTCTCTCAGCCTGGGCAATCCGCGCGAACTCAGGTACTGTATCTAGGGTATGGGGAAAGAGGAGACCGTTATTTTCTCTAAGCCACTTCAAGACCGGGCTGTCCTGGTGGAGTTCCAAAGGTGACGGCGGCGTCACTCCGATAAGCTGGTCGTGGAACTGCGAAACGAAACTCCCGTTACGGGGGAGAAGTAGACTTACATGTGCAGTATTTAGGGCCCTGGGTATCGGGCGCAACAGTTCCTCGGCAAGGTCATTGACACTGAGAATATTTCTCAACCTGGTGGGGAGATTAAGCATTGTTTGCCGGTAACTTAATCTCCAACCATAGAGAATTCTATCCACTCTTTTTTGTATAGGGCCCCTCAAAGTCATCATAATCAATGGGAAAATAAATACCATGAAGACTATAGTGACAATACCCCAGGGGTCAAACCAGTTGTTTGTGGAGTAGCGGAGGCCCCAAAGTGCGATTACATACAGAGGAGCGACAATTAAACCTGCAAAAGTGTAGGTTAAAATCTTCCTCGCGATAGGTTTGAATTCTGTCATCTTAAATCAAATGAAGTAGATTTTGAATAGAACGGGTTCTCGATTACTCTTGGACTAATTATGCTACGAAATCGAATGGAATCAATCCTACGGCAGTAACAGCGACAAAGTTACTTTGGTGTTGACAGAACTTCATCAAAGTAACTTCCTGCGATGCGGCTCACGTTGGAGTCACCGGCGAAATATCGCAAAAATTGGTTATTATCCCAATTTCTGTTCTTGCTAAAATCATGGTCCGGGCATTACTTTCAGGTATTTTTGAAGCTGGAATAGCCTTCGCCATACTTAATTTCAATAAATAAGACAAAGCTATATACGATGAATGACAAATAACGATTTAGTTGGTATACTGAAAAATTAGTGAGTAAAACAGGAGGATCAGTGAAGCGAAATTGGAATTTCGGGGAGGGCTTCCCTCCCAGGACGGTCGCCATCGTGGGCGTCTCTAGAAACGATGACTCCAAGCACCCAGGGTACACTGGGGCGGGCCTCCTTCGTATTCTTCGACAGGCAGGTTTCCAGGGGCCTATATATCCTGTCAATCCCAAAGCCAGCGTAATAGAGGGTGTCGAAGTTTATCCCAATGTGACTTCAATTCCTGAGCCTCTGGACCTGGTCATAATTACAGTACCTCCCGCTGCAGTACCTCAAGTAGTGAGAGACTGTGTTTCAGCCAAGGCGCTTAACGTGCAGATATGCACCTCCGGCTTTGGCGAAACCGGGCAAGCTGAGGGAAAGAAGCTGGAGGATGAGATACGCGAGATAGCTTTGAAGGGAAACCTCCGGGTTATCGGCCCGAACTGTATGGGTTTCCAGATACCCGCAATAAATATGCAGATGCATGCCGACACGCCGCCTGTCCACGGGCCTGTGGCTTTTGTGTCCCAGAGCGGGGGCCATGCACGTATATTCTTGTTACGCGGTGCGCAACTCGGCATAGGTTTCAGCAAGGTGATAAGCCACGGTAATGCGCTACTGCTGGATGCCCCTGACTTCCTTGAATACCTGGCCAAAGATCCGGAGACTCAGATTATCTGCCTGTATCTTGAGGGAGTCAAGGATGGCAGGCGGCTTACGGAGCTTGTGAGACAAGTAAATCCAGTAAAACCAGTCATTATATGGAAGGGCGGCCTCACTAGTGCAGGCGCCAGGGCAGCAGCCTCACACACCAGTTCTCTAGCGGGAGATAAACAAATCTGGAAGGCCTTCTTCAAACAGACGGGAGCCATAGCGGTAAACTCTATTGAAGAGATGGCCGAGGTAAGTATGACATTCCTCCGTTTGAAGCCATCGCCCAATAAACGGGCAGCCGTATTGGCAGTCGGGGGAGGCAGCAGTGTAGCCACCGGGGACATCTGTGCCGAGGAAGGCATTATATTACCGCCTCTCTCAGAGCAGACAAGGAATGGTTTGCTTGAGTTTATCTCTCTGGTAAATCAGGGGGTGGCGAACCCTATAGACGTGCCAAGTGTGGTTGTGGATATTGCCCCTCTGCACCGAGCCTATGAAGTGCTTGCCTCGGATCCTCAAATAGATATGGTCATGTTGCATCTAGGCGCCGAGTTTATTGCGGGCCCGGCGGCTAACGTGTTAACCGAGTTGCACAAACGTATCTCTAGCTCCGCTAATCCGATGTCTCAGCACAAGCCCGTGATTGTTGCTTTATCGGAGGAGGGGCAGGTTCATGATACTGAAACATATGCGCGGCAGCTCAGAGATGCCGGAATCACAGCCTACAATTCGCTGCGCAGGGCTTGCCGTGCTGTAAACCGCTTTGCAGATTACCACAGGTTTGTAGCTGAGACCAAGGGGTATGCTGATTCTTAGAATGTGTTACTTGAGGATGTGGTCGGTCACGATATCACGTATCGCCGCGAGTCCGAGCGAGGTAACGGGAAGCTCCAGGATAGACTTGCCCACCAGGTCATAGGAGGCTATATTTTCGTCCTGGGGGACATAGCCAAGGACATCCAGCCCTATCTCCTGCGCAGCTTGTTTCAATATCTCCTCATTGCCCCGAACCCTGTTGAAGATTAAACCTATTTTTTCGCATTGTATCACCTGGTCGTCTCGCACCATCTTCTTTACCAGGGCGGCGGTTTGAACTCCCCTGGATGTAGCATCGCTGACAATAATCAGGGTATCCACGCGGCGCATGACCTGTCTGTTGATTTGCTCCACACCGGCTTCGCCGTCGATAACGATGGTGTCGAAATTAGTGGATAGGGTTTCTATGGCATCCCGCAGAAGATTATTGACCGGACAAAAACAGCCCTGTGTCTCGGTACGTCCCATTGCCAGCAGTGAGAAGCTATCTGTCTCGTAAAGGGCCTCCATGACCATATAGTCAAGCATACTGGCCAGCTTAGCCTTTTTCTCCTTATCGCTGCCTCTTGCGGTCTTGATGATTTCCTCGCGAACCTGGCCCATGGTCCGTTTGACCTTTAGGCCAAGAGCGTTGGGCAGGCCCATAGCCGGGTCGGCATCAATGAGAAGCAGCTTGCCGGGGTCGCTGCTGTCCAGCAGGACTTTGGTCATCATGGCAGTGAGCGCAGTTTTTCCAGTGCCTCCCTTGCCGCAGACGGCTATAAGTCTCTTTTTAGAAATACCAGGATCAGTCATCGTGAAACCCCAAATCTGAAACTCTAAGCAATATCAGTCTCTCCGGTTTTCTTCTTGCGCACCTTAAGCACTGTCTTGATGTCATCGCAAACAGGTTTATCCGGGCAAGACCCGCAATCCCAGCCCAGGGTGCATTCGAGGATGTCGTAGCCTCTGGCCAGCCATGTTTCTCTGACGATATCCTTGCTAATCTTCTTTACTTGCTCGGCGATTTCGTCCAGCCGTTCCACGTCTTCTTTGCCCGAGGTAATGAAAATAACCTCCATCGCCTCTACCTGGGGTGCATGGGCCTTATAGATGGCCATGAGTGCCTTTCCCAGTGCTTCGAAGCCAAAGCCCCTCTCTGCAGAGTTGTTGCTTATCCTCGTCCACATGCGTCCAGGTGTGCTCTTTACCATGTAGCCTTCAATCTGGTCTGAGATATATTGACTTTCGTCGAGCACAGAATGCTCTTTTTCGCTGAGCTTTTCCCCTGCCGCTATAATGATTTGGCAGAAGGGCAGGCTTGTCCCCTTAGATTCAAGGATATCCGGGCCGATAAGGGTAATTCTGCCGTCTTTGACCAGGCTTGTATTGTTAGTCCAGAGTGGAAAGGCGCAAGAACCGGCCTCAGGACTGCCCAGTTCGGCGAAGGTATCTCCACGCAGGACTATTCCCGAGCCCGCCCCTGGGCCAACCCTTACAGGCAGCTTCTTTAACAATCTTTCCGGTTCACCTGGGCAGTCGAAGGTTCTGACCTGTCTGCCGCCGGCCTGCATTGCTTCGATATATTCAGCTACTTTTCTTATGTAGACATCGAAGACAGCCATAAAATGTGTTCCTTTTTGCAGCTATAGTCACGGTGTTGGTTGAAACCGAAACCCTGAGCGTAGCGAGCGGCTATCAGTCCTCGGCAACGCTCAGGGTGATTGACTGGCTCCCCGCTATTTAACCCAGCCCCATAGCTCTGAAGAACTGCGAAATCTTGTCCTTTATCTGGTCCGGTGTCGAGTATCTTTTGTCGAACAGGTCGAGCTCCAGGTGAACAAACGGTACATTGAGGTCGCGGCAGGTCTCTCTCATTATGCCCACAGTCGCCGAACCGTCTTTGTGTCCCATGTGCCCGGGCCAGATTACCACGTCGATTTTGTAGTCCTTCACTATTCGCCTGATATCGTTGGCAAAGTTGTCGGCCACACCTCGCGCCTGCCTCACCATCGGTGAGTCGAAAAGATTCCTCTTGGCCAGGCCCAGCCACATCTTTTCCTCGCTCGAGGTATCAATCATGGTGTAGGGGAAATTGGCGAACATATCCATAACCATGACCGCGCCCCACTCTGACTCCAGCCAGGGCAGGAACTCGAAGACCCAGCCGAACGGCAGGAGGTCGAACCAGAACAGTCTTATCTTCTCCTGGGGCACAGGGCCTACTCCGGCCTTCACGTTTAGCTCGGCTATCTCAACCAGCTTCTTGAACCAATCTACGCCTTCAGGGGTTCCTGCCTGGTACACCCATGCCTGCGAGAAGCACTGCGGACCGCCTATGCCCCAACCATGAGGGCTCGGTACATTGCGCCGCAGTTGATTGTATTCGTCCCACAGCTTGAACATCTGATTTGAGCATTCGATGGTCTCTTTCAGCTTGTCCAGGTCCAGCTTCCTGCCGGTATGCTTCTCGATGAACTTCGTCATATTCCGCAGCTCGCTGGCAAAGTAGCTCAGGCTCCGCTCATCCATGTAGTACGGCGGGTCTGGGGCGAACATGGGGATATTGCGCCAGCGCTGGTTACGCTTTATCACCTCGTGAAGCAGTGGGGCGCCATCGCAGGGGTAAAGCAGGTTAAGGGCGCAGGTTGGCAGGGGCGAGAGGTTGGCTTCAACATAGTATATCGACAGCCTGATGGCTGTGCAGAGGTCACTCCCCAGCCCCATCTCTTCAGCGGCATCGATATCTTTGAGAAGATAGGGTACCGAGGAAGCAAGGAAAGGGGTCTGCATGACCATGTAATAAGGCAGGTCCATGGCGGTGTATAGCTCCGGTGCCAGGCAGTAGTAGCTGGCAAGGAACGGCTTGTTATTTTCCACCGCATCTATTATCCTGCCGTACATGCTCAGGAGAGAGTCGAGCGTCTTTACCTGAAGCTGCATTTCAGGTATCTCGATCAGAGCCATGGTCTGCTCGCGGAGGAATTTGAACCACTCCAGCTCTGAAATATAACGTACCATCTCAGGGTGTTTATCTACCAAAGCCATCTTCTACCTCCCAATCGTTTCTAGGAATGCCTGGACCCTGGTTCTGAGTTGACCTACGCCGCCAGTAATATATTCTCTATCCAGTTTCAGTATCGGAATCCCGACGGCTTTAAGGTCCTGCCCCAGCATATAGTGCTCAACGAGCCAGGAGTCACAGAACATCAGTCTTTCTCCGATGATGCCATCACATTTAAACTCGCGGCACATATTAATAACGTAATTGGCCCGATTGTCATGCTCGCCATAAAAACGCGGGCACGAGGGGCGCTCGGCCACATAATATCTCGCCAGGGCTTCAGAAGGATCCTTGATACTTTCATCGACCTCAACCCACATGATCCTGGTGCCGAAGCAGAGCGAATCGGTAACAACGAGCCCGCCCTGGTCCTCAATAACCTTGACGTACGCCGGGTCGTCGAGAATACCTCCTGCAATCATCAATCGCGCCCTATAGTCGCCCGAGCCCTCGACTCCGCTTAGCTCATCCAGCAGCTCACGCAGCATATCGTTGTATTGCGCCTTGGGCATGGCAGTGCCCGCGACCATAACAGCGAGCGTCTCCGACCCTGTTATCGGCGGTTTCTCCTTCTTTCTCAGCTCGTAGAGTTTCTTCTGCAGCCGCCGTGTCTCGTTGTGCAGCTTGATCGCCTTCCACAGAGTTTTGTCGCTAATTTTGACGCCAAAATGTTTCTCAAGCTTCTCTCTAAGGAGATTAATCTCGTCGCGGTACCAGGCCACCTGGGGAGGGTCTGTCTTGCGGGGAAGGCTCATGACTTCGATAAACTGCGTGTCGGGCACAAAGCGTTTCCAGTTGTCGTATATACGTCGCACGTGGTCGCAAGAGTTAACGCAGATAACCCCGTCGAGAAACTTGAACTCGCCGGTTAGCGCCAGGTTGAAGCAGTGGCGCGGAAAGCTGCAGTTGATGCTGCTGAAAAATGCATCCGACATCTCTGTGCTTGTGCTTCCTGTCGCCCTCATGCGGAACGCAGTCAGCCCGGCGGCTGTAATTAGCTCCTCGGGCACTGTGGAGCAAAAGTACCC
>DAOUMT010000190.1:0-2146 GCA_034409195.1 Dehalococcoidia bacterium | reverse complement strand
GATGGCCTCAATACTAAGGTCGCGGCCCTCCCTGGCGACAAGCGCAGCCCCATAAGCCCCGAGTAGCTGGGGGTCAAAGCCGTTAAGGCTGGCCAGCCTCAACCCGAGCTTTTCCTCGAGGTCCCTCACCACAATGCTGTTCTTGGCAACACCGCCTACCAGGGCCACCTCTTCGATAACGTCTACTCTTTTGACAAGTCCGGCTATTCTGGCAGCAACAGCGGAAGCAACCCCGGCGAAGATGTCGAATTTATCATAGCCCTCGTTAATCAGGGAAATTACCTCGCTCTCGGCAAATACGACACACTGATTAGCAATAGTCGGAGGGTTCTTTGAACCGAGCGAAGCCTGGATCAGCTCATCGAGCGGCATCTCCAGGGCACTGGCTATTACTTCGATAAACATCCCCAGCCCGGCGACGCATATATCGGTAACCGCGGATTCTCCTACTATCCCCTGGCTGTCAATATTAAACGCCTCGGTGCACTGGCCGCCGATGTCGATTATGGTTCGTACCCGGGGATTGAACTGCCTCACGGCACGGCTCAGACATACCGTCTCGGGAACGACTCCTTCCGAATAAGGTACGGCCTTACCTCCGATTCCGGTAGACAGGCAGCGGTCTATCTTTTTACCGGCGAGCCCTGCCTTAGCCAGGGCATTCGCCATAGCGTCAACTGCTGCCTGAGGAGTGGGGCTTTTATAGGACACTACGTCGAAGGCGAGGCTGCCATTGTCGGTGACAATGGCAGCCTTCGCCGCAGCGACCCCTAAATCACATCCGGCATATATCAACTCTGCTACCTTTCGCTTCGCCTTTCTGGTATATGGGCATTAAATACGAGTCATAAAGTCCCGGCATAAATCGGACAGGCTCGCCGCAGGCGCTCCGGTCATTTCCACCTTGATATTCTGTGAAATAAACGCTAAATCGGCATTTAACAGCTCTTTCGCCCTCGATTTGTCACCTACCTGAACCGCGGTAAGGACCTCTTCCAGGTCATTGTTCAGCTTGCGCTGAATATCTGTCCTACTTCCGATGAAGGCCTGGTCGGGAAGATTCTTGAGAGTATTGCGCATCATCTCTATGAATTCGTGCTCCTGATGATACAGCTTGGTGCCCTCCAGGAAGCCAGTACCATAGACCTCCTTGCCGCGGGCCTTTCCTGTAATCTCTACCGGGCCGAAGAAGTATTCCACAAAAACAGCCTGAGTGTTGTCTTCCAGGACCGGCGTTATTATAAGGTCAGCATCCCACTCGGGAACGGTCAGCCTGACCGCATGAGGAATATAGCTGTTTTTGGGAGCCGTGCGGAATATGGGCCCGGCTTCCTTGGGCCAAACTCGATTCTGGTAATAGCTTATGGGCTCGAAGGTATAGCTGTTGGTGGTCGCCATGGTGTTATCCTCGAAGAGAGCGAAGATACCGGAGAACGGCAAGAGGCGGTTGTACCTCAGCGTATCATACTGCCTCCAGAGGCCAAAATCCCAGCCGTTGCTGAGATTTCCACCCAGATACTGATGTTTGATTCTTTTTATGGGCTTATTCCGGCTGCCGAACTGCTTGGGCGCCCACTGAAGCCCCACCTTGCCCACGCCTTCGATGTGCTCGGCCTTTCCCGCTATTTCGAGAGTGCCCTGCACCTTGACCCTGGGGCTCAGGCAGAAAGCAAAAGTGTGCGGCTGGGCGAACATGGTGAGCATGCCGCCGTAATCCATGCCTCCATCCAACAGAGGCGGCTTCAAAGCCTCTACGTCTACAGAAAGCTTCGTCTTCACTGCCGATTTTGGATTGCTCGAGGCCTCCAGGTGGTACTCAAAGGGAACTACATTGCCGCTAGAGTCCTTCTTCGGATACCAACGGTCTACGCTGCCGCCCCGAGGGTGATAGGTGATATCCAGATTCTCATCTTTAACTTCGAAAGGAGGCTTGTAGAGAATGGGGAGTGGCCTGAAATGGTATCTCCTGTCGACATAGCGCTTTCTCTCAGAGATATCCGCTACGTTAAGTATCCGACAGTTGAAGCCAAAGAGCTTGCCCATAGCATTGTAGCTATATATGTGGACGAAGGTGTATATTTTCCCTGTTTCTTTTGACTTGACGTACGCTTCGATATCCCAGGACTGAGATTCGTACCCTCGATGC
>DAOUMT010000189.1:0-5056 GCA_034409195.1 Dehalococcoidia bacterium | reverse complement strand
ATGTTACCCTGGCCCCCGACGCCTGCTATGATTAGATTCAGCGGGTCTTTCTTTAAAGTCATGACGCAGCCCCCCGAACTTTGATAGCCCCTACGGGGCAGAGCTTGGCGCAAACTCCGCAGCCGGTGCACACAACCTCGTCTATCTTCGCCTTCTGCGCCCTCTGATCCCAGATTATGCCGGGGCAGCTGAATACCCTGCTGCAGAAACGGGCACAGCCGCAGTCATCGCCGATACATTTTGTCTGGTCTACGTAGTATTTTTTCTGCAGCTTTTCCTTGGCCTCGATGCGAAAGCACCTTCTGCGGAAGACCATCACCCTGGGACCACTCTCTTGAAGCATATTGTAAAGTTCCTGTACAGCCTGACTTATCTCGAAGGGGTCTCTTACCTTGACCTCAACTCCGATGCCCCTGCATATATTCTCGATTTCCACGGTAGGCGCGGGCCGTCCCAAGGCATCGAACCCGGAGCCCGGATGTGGCTGGAAACCTGTCATCGCTGTGCCGCCGTTGTCCAGCACCACCATCAGGACGTTGCTGTTGTGAACTCGGGCGTTGATGAGCGCCGGGATGGCAGCATGATAGAAGGTTGAATCGCCGCAGATCGCGATCACAGGCTGATTGAAAGCAAACTTGTCCAGCTTGCCGAATCCGGCTGCCAGCCCGATGCCGGCACCCATGCAGTGAACGGTTTTTACTTGAAAGTAGCCTGTCAGACCTGTACCTATGCTGGAGCAACCTATGTCGCCGGTGACAAAGCCATCCCGTCCGTCCAGCTTTAAGGCGGACTTTATAGCCCAAAGGGATGCCCTGTGAGGGCAGCCGGTGCAGAATGTGGGCACTCTGGGAGGAATATAAGCGAGTGCCAGTTCTTTTGTTTTCGCTATGTATTTTTCGTCCCTTGCCCGTGGCTTCAACCCTTTAATGCTGGCGAGGGCCCGGGTGACTTTATCCTGATTCATCTCACCATAAGCCGGGAGATGTCCCGATTTAGCGCCGTAGACCCCAATCGGCCCCAGTGTCTTGGCCTGCTCCGCCAGCAGGATTTTTATGTTCTGCTCCAGGAAGGGGTCTACCTCCTCAACGATGAGTAGCTCGGTGACATTTTTCAGGTGGTCGACGATGAATTTCTCTGGAAGCGGCCAGGTGGTGCCGATTTTCAGAATCCCTACCTTAGCCTCGAGTCCCAGCGCTGCTACCGCCTCACGTGAATAGAGCCAGCCTGTGCCGCTGGTCACTATGACGAATTTCGCCTTCTTAGGGCCGACATAGAAGTTGAACGGGGATGACTCAAATTCTTCTCGTGCCTGCTCTAACTTCTGATGAAGCGCAGCGTGCTGTGCAACCGCTAAGTCCTGGTCCCTGCAAATGTACACACCTTCGAATCTAGCCGTCCTCTTCTTTGTGGGAAGCTCGCCGAGCTTAACATTTCGTCTGCTGTGAGATAATCTGGTGACACTCCTGAGTATGCAGGGCAGTCCGAGCTTTTCAGAGAGCTCGAAGGCCCACCTGGTCATATCCTTGGCCTCCTGGCAGTCGGCCGGCTCCAGGAGAGGCAGGTCGGCATCCCTGGCATAATTCCGGCTGTCCTGCTCGTTGATGCTGGACATCGCTCGGGGGTCATCGGCGGCTACCAGGATAAGGCCGCCATTGATACCGGTGAGATTGATTGTCATGAGGAAGTCTGCGCACACGTTGACACCAGGCTGCTTCATGACTACTAATGCCCTCAAACCGGCAATGGAAGCAGCGGCCGCCACCTCCAGTGCCACTATCTCGTTGGTAGACCATTCGATGTAGATGTTGAAACGCTTAGCCACGCGCGCCAGCGACTCGAGAATATCTGTAGAAGGGGTGCCAGGGTAGGAGGCACAGAAGTCAATGCCGGCCTCGAGAGCGCCCCGGGCGATGGCTTCATTGCCGAGCATAAGCACAGTTTTGCTGGGCTGGTTTAGCTCTAGCGTCCCCATATTGAACTCCTAAAGGTACTTTTTCTTCTCCTGAGCACGGAGGCGCAGGTATAGCAGGTTACTTTTATCGTTTGTCCTCTTCTGAATTGCGCCTATGGCTCTCTTTTTCTTGAGGGATGACGCCTCTTTCAGGTGCTCCAGCCTTGCCTGCTCCAGAGGCTTGGTATTGAGCACGCCGGCCTTCTTCGCCTTATCGATGAATTTCTTGCCCACCGGCGTTCTGACTATCAGGGTGTTCCAGTCCCCAATCCCTTCCACCATGCCCACCGAGATGTCAGCGAACTCTGAGGTCATATCATAGCAGACGCCACAGGTGGGCTTGATGAATTCTCTCACCTCATCCAGAGAGAGCCTTATGTCACCTGCTGCTGTCTCCACGACCATTACGTTTGCCGGAGGCGGCGGGATATCGATACGCCTGACCTGAGAGAGGTCTACCTTCCCTTTGAGGAACTCGGAGAAACCTTTATAGGACAGCGCCCAGGTGCAGAAAAGCCCGATAACAAGCTTTACACCCCTCGCCCCAGTCTCGTGTTTTGCAGCCTGCATCTTCCTCAGAGCCATTACCTGGCAAGGAATGCCGACTAGGCCGAGGGAGTTCTTGCTTTGCTTTGTCGCTTCGTTCATTCTTGCCAGCGTAGCGGAGGATACGTAGTTCGACCCTGCGCATTCTTCTAACTGCCTGCTCTCCTCAACCACCACCGATGCCGGCATCATGGCCCCATCGAAGGGCCGGGTGAGCACAGCGTTTTTGATCTCACCTGTGTCCAGGGCGTGTTTCATCAGCGCTGAGACCACGCCGCCGTACTGAGCGCGGCAGCGGACCTCGCTGTCTTTTGCCTGCGCCATCTCGATGGAGATGTAAGGCCCGAGTGAATAGTCGCTGCGCGCTTTGCCGAATACGCTCTTATCCAGGGCAGCGATATCGGTGGGTGTGCGGGGACAGAAATCGTAGCATTTCCCTTCAGTGAGGCCGCAGGGCTCGATTACGGCCACTCTGTCTCTGACCACCTTGATATAAGGGCAGATGTTTACGCATGCGCCGCAGCTTGTACACAGACCCTGGCTGAGGACTTCTTGCTCCAGGTCGGCTGAACCTTTACCTGCTTCCATAGAAATCTCTAAACAACTTATAATGCGGCTATTTTACCACGAGAATTAAGGAACGTCGATTTCCAAAATGGATTCTGAACTAGGGATCGCTCTTTCCGCATTTTTCAGGGCGGATGGAGGAAATCTCCCTCACTCCTACCTTTTCTTCAGGTGAAAGACGATTAGAGCTGGAAGACAAGACCAGGTAGGCTTCTCACCTCTTCGAGATACATATCTAAAAACTCCTGCGCTTTTTCTTTTGAAAACAGACCTGTTTTGTAGCCCAGGCAAACATGCAGGTTTCCATGGTTGGTGTGTATCGTGATGCTTAGTCCCATCGGGGTTACTACTGGGTTCAGGGCGGATATGTCCTTTATCCTGGAACCGCCCATTTGCTCTTCTCTCACTGCTTCGGGCCAGATTAAGCCAATGTTAGTCAGCATGATCGTATCCACTTGTACCGGGACAGACATCAATAGCCTGGTTAATGTCTTTACCACTGGTAACGGTAAATAAGAAACAAAATTGAGGAAATAAATCATGGAAAAGGGAACGCCGCTTTCTACCATTGATCGCATATCTTTCCTTATCTTGCGGATCAGTACCAGAGGATCAGCCCTTTCTTGAGGCCTTGCCGACACGGAGATGTAGGATAACTGATTAGATATTACATCCTTGAACGACTCGGGCCCCAGGTTGACGGGAACCATTATGCTTACTTTTCCGGCAGCTTTGCGATGCAGGCTGTTCCATTTTTGTATTACCCTGAAACAAGCTGCCAGCAGGACATCGTTCACGGTAAAACCAGCCGCCTTCGCCCTGAACCGAATCCGGTCCAGCTCTGCCTGATTTATGCTCCCCAGGTGATAGGCGGTTAAGCTGCGACGCTCCGAATTATCATGGAAAACCCTGCATGGTGGATTTAAAGGCCTTATGAAGAACCGGTGAAAAAGGCTGGTGAACACCCGGCGATAGAAACCTTTGCAAATCGCTCTCTGGTTTCTGGCAAATCCCAGAAGCTCATCTCCCTTGCTGCGCCGGAGTTCAACGAGAAAAGAGGGCTCAGGCAGCGCACCACCGTTATATACTCTGACGACTTCCTCTATAAAGCGGAGGGAGCGAATTCCGTCGAGGGAGGAATGATCGAAGCTGAAGACCAGATGCGACTCGGAACTTGCCTTCTTTATAAACAGGACCCTGACCGGGAGTTCCTGGAACGGGTCAAAGCGCCTGTTGACCCATTCGGAAAGGGCTTCTTCGTATCGCAAATCGGTCTCTCCATCCGCCCGACTCCTGTCAGAAAGGTTCAGATAAGTCATCATGGTAGATTCAGTGGCATCCACTATTTTGCGGAACCGCCTGATATGGCGTGTGCACGTTTTTGCACTTAGATTGGGATGGGCTTTCAACACGGCTGAAAGAGCTTGATTTAGTGAAGTACCATCTATTTCACCATCTATCTTCACTAGCCAGTGGAATTGGGGCGTCTCATTTATGCAAATCAGAGCGAGCAAGCCTGTATCAACGCTATTCAGAGGGAGTAGAAGGTCGTGGTTATCCATTAGAAGTCACCACTACGTCCGTCATTGCCCGATTGCTTTCCAAAGGAATAATTAGTGACACGTCATGCATATGAGCGCACCTGATTCGGTTGTCGTGTTATATCGCAAGCGAGTTGTGGAGACAGAATATTTCCCTGATTCTGTGAAGGGATGATGCGTTTACCCTGGAGCGACCACTTCAGGCATCTTTACCTTAGGTATTTATAAATCTGTTGGCAATTTTTGTCAAACACATGTCGTGCAGTCAGTATTGCACCTTTCAGCGATTCGCGCGGTTGCCCCCTGTACATTGCAGCGGCGGCTCTTCTACCTACAGTTCAGGCCAGGAGGTATTCACACTAAATCCGATGGGCAACCCTGACTGCGCTGTGGATGGCCCCCTTTATCTTGACGAGCCTTGAACAATCCCCTATTCGATACAGCTCCGGAA
>DAOUMT010000188.1:0-4232 GCA_034409195.1 Dehalococcoidia bacterium | reverse complement strand
GGGCCAAGCTGGTAAACGATGTCCAGGATATACTGGAAGAATTGAATTTGACCATGATACCGCGACAGCTCGAGATGAGGGAGATAGTTCCGGAGAACGAGACAGAGTCCCTCATTATGAAATACCTGTCCCACGAGCCCACCCATATCGACGAGGTCTGCCGCAGCTCGTCTCTGCCCATCGCCACCGTCTCCAGCACCCTGGCGATGATGGAGCTCAAAGGGATAGTACGTCAGATGGGAGGGATGAACTACATCCTGGCCCGAGAGGCGAGAGCCGGTTATCAGTTAGGAGCTAATTAACGATGTCCAAGAATCTTGTCATAGTTGAGTCACCTGCCAAAGCGAGAACCCTGGGTCAGTTCCTGGGGAAGGACTACACTGTCAAGGCGTCCCTGGGCCATGTGCGCGACCTTCCCCAGAAAGAGCTCGGGATCGATATAGATAACGATTTCTCCCCGAAGTACGTTGTAGCGCGTAACAAGAACAAGGTACTCAAGGAGATAAAGGAGGGAGCGAAATCGGCCAAAGCTGTCTACCTGGCTACAGACCCCGACCGCGAAGGCGAGGCCATTTCGTGGCATCTGGTGGCAGCAGCGGGATTGAGTAAGATGCCCCTCAAGCGTGTGGTGTTTCACGAGATAACCAAGGATGCCATCACCCAGGCCTTTAAGCACCCCCGCACTATAGATTTGAAGCTGGTGAATGCCCAGCAGGCCCGGCGCATCCTGGATAGGCTGGTGGGATACAAGCTGAGCCCGCTGCTCTGGAAAAGGGTACGGCGGGGGCTCTCCGCGGGGAGAGTGCAGTCGGTCGCGGTGAAGCTAATCGTGGACCGCGAGGCCGAGATACTCGCGTTCGTCCCGGTGGAGTACTGGTCCATCGAAGCCGAGCTGGCCAAGGAAGACAAGAAAGCGCCCAGTTTCAGGGCGGGCCTGGTGGGACTGGCTAACGGCGACAAAATCGACCTTAAGGATAAAGAACGGACCGATGCTCTGGTAGCCAGGCTGGAAAAGGCCAGCTACGCTGTGTCCGCCGTGCGCCAGAAGAGGACGGCGCGGCAGCCGGCGCCTCCGTTCATCACCAGCACCCTGCAGCAGGAGGCCTGGCGCAAATTCAGGCTCAGCGCCAAGCAGACCATGGCCATCGCCCAGCAGCTTTACGAGGGTCTGCCTCTGGGCAAAGCAGGCAATGTGGGACTGATCACCTACATGCGCACTGATTCCACCACGGTATCGGCTTCTGCTCTGGCAGAGGCGCGAGCCTATATCTCCGAGAGGTATGGCACGGATTACCTCCCGCCCGCGCCGAGGCGCTTCGTCAAGAAGGTCAAGGGCGCTCAAGAGGCGCACGAGGCGATACGCCCAACCTCGGTGCGCAGGGAGCCCGAGCAAGTGAAGCCCTATTTGAACCGTGAGCAGTTGAAGTTGTACACACTTATCTGGCAGCGCATGGTGTCCAGCCAGATGGCGGCAGCTCAGATAGATACCACTACCGTGGACATAGAAGCGAAGGCTGACAAGGAGGGATATCTGTTCCGGGCCGCAAGCTCGGTTATAGCCTTCCCGGGATTCCTCATCCTGTACCAGGAAGGTAAAGACGAAGAGGAGGACGGCGAGAAGAAGAGCAAACTGCCCGAGCTGGCCAAGGGAGAACAGCTCAGGCTGCTGCAGCTTATACCCGAGCAGCATTTCACCCAGCCGCCGCCGCGCTATACGGAAGCTACTTTGATCAAAGCGCTGGAGGAGAAAGGCATCGGGCGTCCCAGCACCTATGCCCCCATCCTGTCTCTGATACAGGAGCGGGGCTACGTGGAGCGGCGCAACGGGAAGCTGGGGCCCACCGAGCTGGGCTCAATAGTTTCGAACCTGCTCAGCGAGCACTTTGCCGACATCGTCAATGTGGGCTTCACAGCGCAGATGGAGGAGAAGCTGGACCAGATCGCCAGCGGCGAACTTGAGTGGGTGCCCATGCTGCATGAGTTCTACGAACCATTCCAGGATACTATTGCCAAGGCGACCAAGGCCATCCCCAAAGTCAGCGAGCCCACTAATGAGATATGCGAGAAATGCGGGCGGCCCATGGTCATCAAATGGGGACGCCGGGGCAAGTTTATGTCGTGCAGCGGCTTCCCCGAATGCAAGAACGCCCGCTCCATAGTGGTTAACATCGGCGTAAAGTGCCCCCAGTGCAAGGGCGAGCTGGTAGAGAGGAAGAGCAAGAAGGGGCGCACCTTCTACGGCTGCGGCAACTACCCCAAGTGCAAATTCGCCGTGTGGGACAAGCCTTTACCGAAACCCTGCCCCCAGTGCGGCGGGCTGTTGACTCTGTCGAAAAAAGGGACGGCAAAGTGTGTGCAGTGCAGCTATGAAGGCGAAGCGGGCGAAGAGGAATAGCAGGATGGAAGAACTGTTCCAAAAGTATATCAGATACCTGGAGGTAGAGCGGGGCATCTCTGCATATACGGTGAGGAACTATACCACCGACATCCGGGGCTTCCTCGATTTCCTGGCCGGCAACAAGGTGACATCGCTCGATAAGGTTGACCGCTCCCTGATGCGTCGGTATCTGGGCTCTTTGCAGGAGCAGCACATAGCTCGAGGCAGCATCAGCCGCAAGCTCAGCGCCCTGAGGTCGTTTTATCGGTATCTGATACGGGAGAACCTGGTCAGTTCCGAGCCATTATCATCGCTGTCAGCGCCCAAGCTGGAGCAGAGGCTGCCCACCTTCCTTACCGAAGACGAGGTAGTTCGGCTGGTCGAGGCGCCCGATATCCGGACACCAAACGGTATGAGGGACAGGGCGATACTGGAGCTGCTCTACGCCGCCGGGCTGCGGCTGAGCGAGATCGTGGATTTGAACGTGGGCGACGTTGACCTCAATGGCAGGCAGATCAGGGCCTGGGGCAAAGGCTCCAAAGAAAGAATAGTGCTCATGGGCAGGCCGGCAGCGGAGGCGCTCAGACATTATGTCAACAAAGGTCGCGGCAAGCTTCTGGGGCAGAAAAAGACCCCGGCGCTTTTCCTGAACCGCTTCGGGAACAGGATTGCCAGGCGCCGCATCGAATATATAATCAAGAAGTACGCCCGCCAGGCAGGACTCGATATGAGAGTTTATACACATATGCTGCGTCACACTTTCGCCACCCACATGCTCGACGGCGGAGCTGACCTCAGGGCTGTGCAGGAGCTTCTGGGACACGCCAGGCTTGCCACCACCCAGGTCTATACACATGTCAGCCAGAACCAGATACGCCGCACTTACCTCGCCGCGCATCCCAGAAGCGGCAAGAGGAAAGCGAAGCGATGAAGATACTCGTTATCCACGGGCCCAACCTGAATATGCTCGGCTCACGCAAGCCCGAAATATATGGCACTAAGACCCTTGCTGAGATAGATTCCCTGCTCCAGAAAAGGTCCGGCGAACTCGGCGTGGAAGTCGATTCATACCAGTCCAACCATGAGGGCTCTTTGATAGATTTCATCCAGGAGAAGGCTAAGGGAGCAGATGGCATCATCATTAACCCTGGGGCGCTCACCCACTACGGGCTGTCCCTGCGCGACGCCCTGGAAGATTCCTCACTTCCCATAATCGAGGTTCACCTCTCCGATATCCAGCACCGGGAGGAGTTTAGAAAAGTGTCTGTAATCGCGCCCATAGCGAGAAAGCAGATAGCAGGTCAGGGATGGCAGGGATACATAACAGCCCTGGAAACGCTTACCGCTTTACTATCAGAAGGTAAACATGGGCAGCCGTCTCGCTAAACTCCGCAGCCAGCTCGCTACAAAAGGGCTGGACGCCATAATCATCTCCCAGAGCGAGAACCGCCGTTATCTTTCCGGCTTCACCGGGTCGGCCGGGTTCCTCCTTATCTCGCCACAAAGGGCTGTCCTGGCCACCGATTTTCGTTATGTCGAGCAGGCTCAGACCCAGGCACGAGACTTCGAGGTAGTCCGAATTCAGGGTGAGATAGCGAAATGGTTTCCCCGTCTGGCCTCCGAGCTGGATGGCCGCAAGCTGGGATTCGAAGCTAAATCACTCTCCTTCTCCACCTACAAGGAATTCATGGACGCTTTGAAGAGTGCCAAAAAAGAGAACAGCCTCGTTCCCACCGATGGTATGGTGGAGTCCCTGCGAGCTGTGAAAGACATAGATGAACTAAGGTTGATAGAGAAGGCGGCAGCTTTAGCTGATGCGGCATTGGAAGAAATCCTGCCGCAAGTACAGCCTGGC
>DAOUMT010000187.1:0-5258 GCA_034409195.1 Dehalococcoidia bacterium | reverse complement strand
CATCTGAGATTGCAGAGGCTGTGCAGATGTAATCATGATTAGTTTGACCATGACTGCTGCGTATAACCATGAGCCGGTTTTACTTGAAGAGAGCATAAGCGCGCTCCAGATTCAACGTGGTGGCAGGTATATTGATTGCACTGTTAATGGCGGAGGGCATGCAGCAGCGATTTTGGAGGAGAGTTCACCGGGAGGGCAACTGCTGGGGATCGATGCTGACCCTGAGGCGATCAGGATAGTTAAGGAGAAGTTCAAGTCATACGGCAACAGCGTGATTCTGGTCAATGAGAATTTCAGATACCTCGAGAGCATTTGTAATAGGTATAGCTTCCGCCCGGTGCACGGCATCATCTTTGACCTCGGCATGTCGTCGCTTCAGCTTGAGGCGTCTGGCCGTGGCTTCAGCTTTCAACAAGACGCCCCGCTGGACATGAGGTTCAGTCCCAGGCAGTCTCTTACCGCAGCGGATATTGTTAACACGTACCCTGAAGGAGAATTGGCGAGGCTTCTCGAGGAATATGGTGAGGAATATCGAGGCAGGCAAATAGCAAGACGTATCGTGGAGAAGCGCCCTTTGAGAAGCACGCTGGAGCTTAGCCGGGTGGTAGAGGGGGCTGTTGGTGGGCGGCGTGGCAAGATTCACCCTGCAACGAAGACTTTCCAGGCGTTGCGTATAGCGGTAAATGAGGAGTTGGACAGTCTAGAGATTGCGCTGCAGCAGGCGCTTAATCTGCTGGGCAGCGGAGGCAGGTTAGTAGTTATCAGCTTCCATTCCTTGGAGGACAGGCTGGTTAAGGAATTCTTGCGCCGTGAATCGCAGGGATGCATTTGTCCTCCTTCCGCGCCTGTCTGTATCTGCGGGCATAAACCCAATCTCAAAATAGTAACCAGGAAGGCGATCAGTCCCTCACAGAGTGAAATACAGGCTAATCCGAGAAGTCGCAGTGCGAAAATGAGGGTTGGTGAGCGAATTTAGCTCTTTTGCAAAGGAGGGATTATGGTTATTGAGGCTGCTGAAGAAAAGGCAATTGATACACCTGAAACCAGTATTGAGAGTCTGACCCGGATTAAGGTTATTGGGGTAGGAGGTGGTGGTTCCAACGCTGTCGATAACATGGTCGAGCAGAAAATAGCTGGAGTGGAATTCATTGCATTAAACACCGATGCTTATGCATTGTCGCGGTCTGTAGCTCCAGCGCGTCTTCGCATCGGGGACAAATTGACCAGGGGGCTGGGTGTGGGTGGTGACCATGAGCTGGGTATGATGGCTGCTCAGGAAAGCCGCGACGAGATAGCCAAAGCTGTCCAGGGAGCCGATATATTATTTATAACGGCTGGCATGGGTGGTGGCACTGGCACCGGTGCGGCGCCGGTGGTCGCTGAGATCGCGAGAGAACTCAGCATCCTTACTGTTGCTGTAGTAACCAGACCTTTTAGCTTTGAAGGCTCGCAGCGGGCGAAGGTAGCAGAGGAAGGCATTAATATGCTCAAAGAGAAGGTAGATACTATAGTCGTTATCTGCAACGACCGCCTTCTGAACATGTGCGATATAAACGTCTCTATCGAAGCGGCGTTCAAGATGGTTGACAATGTGCTGTATCAAAGTGTTCAGGGTATTCACGAGGTTATGACGACAATAGGCCATATAAATGTGGATTTCAATGATGTAAAAACTATTATGAGAGGGGCCGGTCTCGGCTGGATAGCTGTGGGACGTGGCGGTGGGTCGACACGTACTGTCGATGCCGCCAGGTCGGTAATCGCTGCTCCCATATTCGATTTCTCAATAGATAAAGCGAAAAGAATACTGTTCAATATCATTGGTAACGAACTAACGCTGGCCGAGATAAATGAGGCAGCCGGCACTATCAAACAGGTGGCGGATCCTGAAGCGCAGATAATCTTCGGCTTCGGTACAGACCCGTTAATGGATCATACGGTGAAGATCACCCTGATAGCTACCGATTTTTCTGAGAAAAAGAAAAAGCCTGCTGTAGACGACGATGAGTTTTCTGATTCGGAGATGGCTGGTGGGCGTCGGCCTTTATTCCGCCGGATTGTTAGGTAGCGTGCTATTTTTGAATTCCTGCGGGGCAGGAACAGCGTAAGGCTGCAGGAGTGGCCTCTCCTGCAGCCTTCTTGTGTCCGTTAAATCAGACAACATCATGCTGCATCAGGTCCTCGTAGCTTTCGCGATGGCGAATGAGACGAGCATTGCCGTCATTAACTAAAACGATAGCTGGCTTGAGCGAAGCATTGTAGTTGGAAGCCATGGAGAGACAGTAAGCGCCGGATACAGGAATCGCTATTATGTCTCCGGGTACTACCCTGGGTACATCCTCGCCCTTGACCAGTACGTCCCCTGACTCGCAGAATTTGCCCACAATGCTGACTCGCTCGGCATCGCTCTTGTTGACCTTGTTGGCGACGAGCGCTTCATACTTGGAGCCATACAGGGCAGGCCTGATATTATCTGCCATACCGCCATCAACAGCAACGTATTTACGTACTCCGGGGATTTCTTTAATTGATCCGGCTTGATAGATAGCCACACCGGCGCGGCCTACGATAGCCCGCCCCGGCTCAACGATAAGACGGGGCAGATTCAACCCGAGCTCTTTGCTTCTAGAATAGATGGAGTCAGCGATGGCCTTGGCGTAGTAAGCAGCATTGGGAGCGGGGGTATCCTGCGTGTACTGGACCGCAAACCCGCCGCCCGGGCTGAACTCGTGCATTATGAAGCCGTGTTTCTGCTTCATCTCGGCAGCAAACTGGAATACAATCTCGATCGCCTTCTGATAAGGCTCAATTGAGAAAATGAGAGAGCCCAGGTGCACGTGCAATCCCATGAGCCTGAGGTTGGATGCTGATATCGCTATGGCCATTGCTTCCTCGGCCTGGCCCGTAACGATAGGCAAGCCGAACTTGCTGTCTATGATGCCGGTGGTGATGTATTGATGGGTGTGGGCATCTATGCCTGGGGTGAGCCGCAGCAGGATATCCTGCTTTATTTTGTGCTTCCCGGCGACATCGTTAACCAGGGACAGCTCGTAGAGATTATCCACAACGATGCGACCTATACCCCAGCCTATCGCCATTTCTATTTCTTCCCGGGACTTATTGTTGCCATGGAGGTAGACCTTATCCATGGGAAAATCTACCGATTTGGCAATAGACAGCTCTCCGCCAGAGACCACATCTATCCCCAGGCCTTCTTCTTTGAATATACTTGCCAGAGCTTGATTGATGAATGCTTTGGCGGCATAGATTACCAGAGTATCAGCGTAACGCTGCCCGAACTCATCACGGAACTCGGCACAGGTGCGGCGCAACGTAGCTTCATCGAAAATGTAGAGCGGCGTGCCGAAATCAGCAGCAAGCTTTACCACATCGCAGCCGCCGATGGTGAGGTGTCCATTCCCGTTAACATCGGCGGTGTCGGGCAGTAAATTTGCCATTCTCTGCAAAACTGACATGGTTACCTCTTTTTCGGTAATCAGTGATGCGATTATACTTCACCCTGTAGACAAAATCCACAGTTATGTGCAATCCCAAGCTGGACCGGCGGCAAACTAGAGCCCACGGACGCTGGCCGGCTGGTCCCCGAGCTGCTGGACAGATTAATCGCGTTAGGGCAACTGGCGCAGCAGATCAGCCAGGGTTTGGGCCATAACGGGCATAGGGCTGAGGCATTGCGGGAGATAGAGGAGCTGCTGCAACGCCAGGTCTAATATTAGGCCTGGTGCTCTTTTTTGTCTGGCAAAATAACAGAAAGCTGCGGCCCTCAGGACCAGGGTCGCAGCTCGAGGAGATGGGAAACGTGACGACCTTAGCAGATAATAGCACAGAAGTTCGGAAGAGTATACGGAGGCCCGGCAGTGCGTCCATTCCCGTCCCTGTGCATGGAGTCGCCTCTGACTTTTATCTTATAGGCATTGTGGAACAGGCGGTCACTGATGGCATCGGCCAGGGTGGGATCCCCGATGTTAGGATGCCACTCACCGGTGCGACATGGGTTGGTGATGGCGGTGGCACCGGACTGCAGGCAGTCGATCCTTAGCCCCGGCTATTTAGATGGCCGGGACTGCTATACCACCGAGCAGCACGTAACTATCGGTGGCGTACAAACTTGGTATACAAACTTGGTATACAAATTTGGGTATTTGCATACCACTAAATTACTGAAGCACACTGGAATAGAGAAGTGGCGCTTCCAATTGCATTACAAATCGGTCGATTTGTAATACAACTGAAGCTTTCTATGGGTGGCAAGTCCAAACTGGTTTACAAAGATATATCAATATGAAGACTATCCGCTGAGCGTGCCCGCTCGCCAATACGGCGCTGCCCGTTTTCATCGAAGAGTCTAGGACGGTTGCATTTCGGTATTTTGAGACTGCCGAAAAAGTCCCCTTTCGTCCATTGATAAAAAAAGGATTTTAAAGGACGACATAGATGCAGAATATAGGGCTAAATACATGTTAAAATACAGCTAACTAATCGGTGGGAGGCGCTCATGCTCAAGCCAAAGTCACCTCAAGAGTCATTCTACGGTAGTTATCTGTATGACCGCATTGTCCCGGCCGACCATCTGCTTCGCAAGATCAACCAGATGGTCGATTTTTCTTTTACCGGGCCAATACTCCAGGACAGGTACAATCCGGATATCGGCAGGCCGGCGGAAGACCCGGAGTTCATGCTCCGGTTGTGCCTATTACAGTATATCTATGATGATTCCGATAGACAGGTGGTGGAAAATGCCCGGCTAAATCTGGCTTACAAATATTTTCTGGGTCTGGCGGTCGATGCTGAGGTACCGGATTACACCACCATATCTTATTTCAGAACTGAAAGGCTGGGCGAAGAGAAATTTAGATTGGTCTTAGAGCAGATTGTCCAGCAATGTATTGATAAGGGACTCGTCAAAGGGAAGCGGCAAATTATCGATTCAACCCCTGTTATTGCAAATATTAGCTCAAACAGCATTACGGGATTAGTGAGAAAGTGCCGGGAGAACGTACTGAAGACCATTGAAAATCAGGATGCAAAGATAGCGGAAAGGCTGGGACTCAAGGAATTACAAAATGCTAAGCAGGTAAAGTTTTCTTCTGCGGAAGAAGGGCTGCAGAAAGAGATTGAAGCTGCCGGTCAATTGCTTGATAGCGTTACCGCTGAGCTTAGAGCAAAAAAGATTCGCCCCACTGAGGAACTCCAAAAAGACCTGGGATTACTGGGAAAGGCGGTTGCCGATCGTGAGG
>DAOUMT010000186.1:0-4425 GCA_034409195.1 Dehalococcoidia bacterium | reverse complement strand
TACTTCTCCAGGCTTAAAAGCCGTTATCGTCAACATCGTGGTCTGAGCAGCCGAAAACGTAATAATTACTTCCAATGGTTTTTCTACTATGTCCCCAAATAGCACACATTTTTGGCATATATACCCAAAATGACACAATTATCTATATAATGAGCGGGATGGAATCGCCAAACTTGACAAAAGACCGCTTATTGCTTAGAGTACTTTTAATGCTAAAGAGCGCAGTTCCGCTCTATCGGAAGTTACTATGGCAACAACATTCATAATACTTGTAGTCATCGGTTATTTAATCGGGAGTATCCCCACTTCCTACCTCTCCATGCGCCTCTTCACCGGCAAGGATATCCGCACCATGGGCACAGGCAACGCCACAGTGACGGCAGTGCTCCTGCACGGTGGGAAACGCCCGGCCCTGCTGGCCTTCCTGGTTGAGATGGCAAAGGCGGGTATTTGTGTACTCATCGCTCACTTCATGGTGGGTGAGCTCTGGGCTAGCTTTACTATTGTGGTAGCGGCTGTCATTGGCTGCAATTGGCCCATTTGGCTGAGACGCGGTGGTGGTCAGGGGATGACCATTGGGGTCTCGGGCCTGGTCCTGATAAATGTTTTGGCGGTTCTCATTATGGCAGCCTGGTATATATTACCTATGGTAGTCACCAGGCGGCATGTGCTGAGCAATAGGCTCTTCCGTATCTCTATGCCCATAGTGTTGTGGCTATGGTACGACTCCTGGGAATATGCCCTGGCCGGATGCTTAATCGTGATGCCTTCGCTGGTCAAAGAATTGGTAACAGGTGACGATGTAGTTGCGGCCAGAAAGGCGCGCGTTGGCTAAGGCACCGCCGGAGCTTTACAGATGCTTTACCAACAAATAGTCTGTATTGTACTGGCAGCGATTCTATTCAATCTTCTGCTGAACCTGAAATCTCTGAGAAAACCCAAGTCAAACATCGACCTGCCTGAGCCCGCGCCTTTAATCTCCGTTCTCATCCCTGCAAGGAACGAAGAGGCTAACATCGGAGTCTGCCTCGATTCCTTGCGCCGCCAGGACTATCCCAATTTTGAGGTACTTGTGCTGGATGACTCCTCTACCGACGGGACCGGCGATATCGTATCTCGGATTGCTGCTGAAGACAGCCGGGTCAGGCTGCTGCAGGGAAAACCTTTACCCGAGGGCTGGGCGGGCAAACCGTTTGCCTGTCACCAGCTTGCCCAGGAGGCTCGAGGTTCCTGGCTGCTGTTCACCGATGCCGATACCGTGCATGCCCCCTCGATGCTGCGTAGGATTCTGGGAGTTGCCCTTGTCTCACGAGTCGCGCTAATCTCCGGTTTTCCTTATCAGCGGACAACATCGCTCTGGCAGAAAACGGCCCTTCCTATCATGTTTTACTTTATACTCCTTTGCGGGCTGCCACTGTGGTGGCTGCAGCGCTCGCGCGGCACTATGCCCTCGGTGGCTATCGGGCAGTTTCTGTTTTTCTCGGCCAGTGAGTATCGCAGCATTGGCGGCCATGAGGCGGTGAAATCGCGTATAGTAGAAGATGTCTGGCTGGGCCGAGAGGTGTCGCGGCACCACTACAGACAGTTAACGCTGGATCTGTCGTCGCTGGTCTCCTGCCAGATGTACCGGGAGTTCGGCACGATGTGGGACGGCATTACCCGGTGGTTCTACACAGTAGCTTCGTTATCGGTTGTCACTATGGTAGGGTTGATAGCCGTGGCAGTGCTTCTGTTTCTGGCTCCCTTTTTATGGCTGTTTTACGGTCTGCTGCTCGCACAGCCTGCCCTGGCATGGGAGATACTGGTCATGCTCCAGGTGGCTATACTGTTCTTAGCGCGCTTTTTGGCAGGTCGGCGCTTCTCCCAGCCCAAGACATTCATTTTTCTGCATCCTATCGGTATGGCCTTCCTGGTGCTTATCAGTTTCTATGCCAGCTACCAGTACCTTACCGGCGCCGGCATCAAGTGGAAGGGGCGGGTGTACGGTGAGGAGTCCCAATAACCTAGCAAAATCACTTTCTTTAGTCGGCGGATGCTAGTTTAATCTGCCCCCAGAGCCCCATATTATCGCCTTTTATAATAGCTACACCTCTCAGGCCTTTTATACTCTGGGCAAATTCGAGTGCCTCTGGTATATCTTCGGCTATTCTGACCCTGTTGCCTATGGCGGTGGCTGCAGCGTCGGCCAGGGTTGTAGAAGGTGAGAAGACTATGACTGCATCGGCGTATCCGAAGCTGAGGGAATGTCCCACTGTCCCGGAGGAAGTGCAAATGCCCAGGGGCGTTTCCTCGGGCTTAATGGAGAAGGCAATTTTCTTACTGAATTTCGACTCTCCGGCGTAGACACCTATGAGCCTTTGTTTCAAAGTCCTCAGGAAGATGTCACCGCCGTTTTCCACGATGACCTCGTCGGAATAGGGAAGAAGCTCTTTGCCCACCCTCTCGGCTATAGCACCTGCTACCGCCGCCATAGGTCCCACTTCTACTTCCCGGGCGGCATCAGCCATCTCCTTAACGATAGACGGGGCATCAGGTTCGACTTCAAATGGTTTGAGAGTGGTCAGGAAGATAGGGTGCGATTTTATATATGTCTCCAGGTCGGTGCGGCACTGCCGGGTTGCCGAGAGCGCCTCAGGTGTAAGGTCGCGTCTGGCTCTGATGCGGAGGTCGGTTTGCTTGACTACCACCGAAAAGGAGACCAGGTCTTTATCGTTGACCCAGTCTCTGTAGGTTCTTGGCTCGTACATCCCTTATAGACGCACTTCCATCGCTCTCACAGGGCACGGCTTGATGCAAAGCCCGCAGGCGATGCACTTGCTCTCCAGGAAATCGACCAGCCTCGTTTCGGTGTTGACGACAAGAGCGCCCACAGGGCACATAGTTACACATGCGCCGCAATGAGTGCACCTGACCTCCAGGCGAGCCACATCCTTAATCAGTGCCTGTACTTCTACCCCTGCTCCGGCCAGAAAGCGGATGGCTTCGTCGTAATCTTTCTTTTTGCCGCTAAGCTCCACTACCAGGATACCTTCTTCATTGGGCGTAATCGAGGCTTTCAGAATATTGAACTGCAGGTCGTAGTCTTTCACCAGATGGTATACTATCGGCTGGTCCACCAGCCGTGGCGGGAAACGCAGAACGATCTTTCTGGCAATATTCATGGTCTGGCTCCTCTAGCTCAGTCTATCTTCTCAAAAGGACGGTCTGGCATGGGCTTGAAGGTTATCCCTGATTCCGGCCCGGGCAGTGGCGCTACAGGCTGGGTCAACAGGAATTCTCCCTTCTTTATCCAGTCCTTAAGTATGTTAGAGATTTCCACCGCCCTGGGATAGCTCGAAAGCGAGGCGGTGGGCACATCTTTGCCCTGAACCTTAATTTTGCCGCTCTTTAGCTGGGCGTAATCTATTTCCCCGAGGACGTCGGAACGCCGCTGAGGATAAGCGTCAGAGTAGTCCACGATAGGGGCGAGTATTTCCTCATCCTTGACCGTTGTGTACATGAGGATTTCTTCAGACAGAATCGGTATGGGAACACCGATGCCGACGGTCATGGTGCAGCCATAGCCTATGAAGCTGGTTCCTACCAGCCACCGCGGCTTCATCTGCTTCAGGTCACCTATTACCGCCAGCGTCCCGGCTCCTCGCTTGGGCACACCCTTATCGGTGCGCACTACGTTGGGGTTGTGCTGCGTGCCCTGCCAGGCTACGTAGCCGGTGCCGCCGCCGAGGAATATCTTTGTGCCTACGCCAATTGTTTTATAGAGAGGGTCGTTGAACAACGGCGAAAGCTGGCCTGCGGTGGAGTAGGTGGCGTTACCTAGATGGGGCTTCAGCACTCCCATGTAAGTGTAAATTGTCCGGTCGCTGAGATTAACCGCTACGTTGTAGTTCTGGTAGGCATTTCTCATATCGAATAGCACAGCTTCGTTGATGCTCTTCAGGTTGATCAAGGTTTCGACTTTTCGCCTGGGGTAGCAGTCGGTGCCATAAGAGGTGGCTACCAACTTGACATCCTTGCCGGCTACCAACTCCTCGATGACATGGCCTCCGCCGTACGGGAAGTCACCAGGGTGGATCTTGTTCCGAGGGTCATCGTCAGGCATGGCTGTTGCGCCGAGGAAAATATCTACAGCCGCGAATCCTGTATAGGCAGGCACATTGTTCAGGTATGCAGTGCCACCGCCGATTTTCATGCGCGGCTTGGAGTGCCCCAGGTTGAAATAAGCGCCCGACGAACACATAGGGCCGAATGTGCCGGTGGTCACCACGTCTATCTCCTGGGCAGCCCTGGCTGTACCCTTCTTTCTTGCGATGTCGATGACCTCTTCGGCGGTCACCACCACAGCCTGGCCCTTGGCGATTTTCTCATTGATTTCGGCAATGGTTTTGGTCATTTCACACTCCAAAACAGCGTAATTATGTATAT
>DAOUMT010000185.1:0-14886 GCA_034409195.1 Dehalococcoidia bacterium | reverse complement strand
GCGTAGAGTTAAGGGTATAATCACTCTGCCCTGACGGTCCGGCTCGAGATCAAAGGCACCCGAGAAGGTAAAGCGAGAGATTCTCCTCGGGTTGAGCTGGGTCAGAGGCAAGGCAGCGAGCTTTTCAGCCACCTTTGCCCACTCCATAGCGGTATAAGCGATGAGACACTTATCAAACCCCCGGGAAAGTACCAAGCCCCCACGGAATGTCTCCCTGAACCTCACCGGGATAGCCAATCTTCCCTTGTGGTCGATCTTTAGCTCATACTCGCCGATTAGCATCCACTTTTACCCACTTTTCGCCACTTTGCACCACTTTTAGCATATCTTCGTTAGATTGTCAATAGATTTCGAGGGGCTTTCCTTAAAAGAAATAGCTCATAAATCTAGACATCTTTATGGGCAAGTTATTGACCTGTTCATTATGCTCGAGGTGATTTGCCTATATCGAGAACCGCTTCCAATGTATGCCCAGGAATTCTTATATTTTTCTAGGCATTATTGCCTACGCTAGAATAAGCCGATTAGCCGATGTATACTACTTAGCTTTAGGGTACTATTTCTAAGGCTTTCAAACTACTATGTTACTTTCAAACAATAGCCATAAAAAACTTCCGAAGCAAAATAAGAACTTCATTTTACAGAAATGGTTCAATCTGATAGCCGACACCTCGTCCGCTGAGTTCAGGTTTTCTTGTATTGACCACACTTTCAAATTTTTGTTATAATCTCGTGAAGTGTGCAATAGATGGGTCCAAGATGGGCGGCGGTTATCAGGTTTGTTGGAATTGGATGGTACATCGCCGCTTGTATTTTTCTGGGCGCGCTGGGAGGACGCTGGATAGGACAGAAACTGGATGGCAATGCAGCCGATATTATCGGCACCATCCTTGGGTTATTCATAGGACTGGCAGCAGCCTTTTTCGGGGTCTATCGTATGGTCAAATCCACGCTGATAGATAAAAATGATGGGGGAAAATAGCTAATGCCGAAATTGGGGCTAAAGGGCAAACTGATAATTGCTGTTGTAGTTGTAATCGGCTTAATAATTATAAGCGGCATATTTTTCCCGGTTTCGAAACCAGCGCTAGAGCTTTCCCCCAACTATGGCGGCAACCAACCTGCTCCATTCGCAACTCTTGGTCCCTTGTATATCACAAATACATTTATTGCCTCCTGGATTAGTATTATAGTATTGGTGGTTTTCTTCTATCTCGCTACCCGCAAGCTGAAGGTCATTCCCAAAGGCATACAAAATTTCGCGGAGACAGTTGTCGAGATACTGCTCAACTTTGTTGAGGGAGTAGCAGGAAAAGAGAACGGGCGCAGATTCTTCCCCGTGGTAGCCACTATCTTTCTGTATGTCCTCATGAACGCCTGGATAGCGCTCTTGCCTATATTCAATGTCATAGGCAGAGGAGCCGTTCTGGCCCCAAACGAAGTCTCCAATAATCTTCTTCATACCTTCGTGCCTTCATTATTCCCAAATTATCAAGGCTTCGTAGTAACCGTGCCTCTGTTGCGTAATGCTAATACGGATATCAACGCGCCACTCATGCTGGCTTTGGTATCCGCCGTGTGCGTAGAATACTGGGGGACCACATCACTAGGTGTGCGGACATACCTGGGAAAATTCTTCAGGTTCGGGCAGTTGCTGCAGGGACTGGGGCAACTCGCCAAGGGCAAGGCCAAGGCCGCCGTAGGCACTATCCTTCTAGGAGCCATCGATACCTTTGTTGGCGCACTCGAGCTTGTCAGCGAATTTGTGCGCATCATAAGCTTCACCTTCCGACTTTTTGGCAATATGATGGGAGGAGAGGTGCTGGTCCTGACCATACCATTTCTCATTCCCTGGGTAATTGCTTCGGTGGTCTATGGACTCGAGTCGTTCCTGGGCTTCATCCAGGCTGTTATCTTCGCCGTGTTAACGCTGGTATTCGCAGTTATAGCTGTCAGCAAACCGGAATCCGAACACTAGAAATATCAAAAAAGGGGGATTAGCAGAAATGACTTCAGATGTGGCAAGATTGCTTGGCGCAGGGCTGGCGATGGGCTTTGGCGCCATAGGACCCGGGATCGGCGTCGGCTTGCTGTGCAACGGAGCCATGCAGGCTTTGGGGCGCAACCCTGAGGCCAGAGGGCCAATCCTGACCAATATGATGATCGGCATTGCTTTTGCCGAAGCCATCAGCATTTATGCTCTGGTCGTGGCCATCATACTCCTCTTTGTCGCAAAATAAAATATTTCGCAGACAAAGCGCCGTTACACGAGGCGACGATGTATCCCCTTCTGAATGGAGGGTTCGTAAGATAGATAATTGGTTTGTAAGACATCTAAAGGGAGTTACACCATGAGGTACCGTATAGGCCTTGCCGTTACACTTATCGCATTGACACTGCTGCTGAGCAGCTGCAGTTCCGCGGGGGACCTAGGAATAAACTGGCATGGCCTTTTCGCACAGATTGTCAGCTTCGTGATACTGGTGGGGCTCCTCCTGTTCGTAGCCTACAAGCCTATCACGAAGATGCTTGACGAGCGCTCCAACAAAATCAAAGAGAGCATCGATCAGGCTGAATTTGTCAAGCAGCAGGTGGCCAAAACGGAGCAGATGGTCCAGGAGCAGCTGGCGCAGGCACGAAAACAGGGACAGGACCTGATAGCTCAGGCTTCGCAGATCGGCGAGCGGCTCAAAGAAGAAGCACGTCAGCAGGCAAAGCAAGATGCCGAAGCTATCGTTGCCAGGGCACAGACCGAAATCCGGGCCGAGAGAGAAGAGATCATCGATAAACTGCGCGGGGAGTTCGTTGATATAGCAATCCTGGCTGCCGAGAAGGTAATCAATAAGGCCCTGGACAAAGAAACCCACAAGCAGCTTATCCAGCAGACTCTTGAAGAGAGCACCAAGCTGAAGAAGGGAGCCTAGTGGCTAGAGCCGCTTCTGCTAAGCGATACGCACAGGCAGTATTCCAACTCGCCAGGGAGAAAAACGAGGTAGAGAAGTGGCGGTCTGAACTGATAGTCATCGCTACTACCTTGAGCGATCCCCAGCTTCGGGCTATTCTGGAAGACCCGAAGTTCCACCTCAGCGACAAAGAGAAGCTGGTCAGACAGTGCTTGCCGGATATCGGTCAGCTTGTCCTGAATTTTACCTACCTTCTGGTAGCAAAGGAAAGACTAGGCATACTAGAGCAGATTGTGGCAGAATATGAGCACATGGCAGATAGTTATGAGGGCCTGGAGCATGCCAAAGTGATTACTGCCCTGCCGCTTGATGAAAAAGACCAGGAAAAGATGTCCGAGCGCCTGACAACGCTAACAGGGAAAAAGATAGTGCTCGAGACGGAGGTCGATCCCAATATCATCGGCGGTTTCGTTGCCCGTATCGGAGACAAACTCATAGACGGCAGCACGAGGTCAAAGCTTGAGGTTCTTAAGAGGAGATTAACCCAGGAAGCAATATGACTATGCCACTGAAACCCAATCGGGTTCGGGCACTCTAAAAGAGACGAAGAACTCGTTAAAACAAGGGAAAAGGAGTTGGGAAGATGGCTCGAGCTCAAGACATAGCTTCAGTTATCAAGCAGCAGATAGAGCAGTTCGGGACTGCGGTTACCGCAGTTAATGTGGGCACCGTAGTCGAGGTCGGCGATGGCATTGCCCGCATTCACGGGCTGGCCGGAGTCAAATACAACGAACTACTCGAGTTCCCCAATGGCGTAATAGGTCTGGCGCTTAACCTTGAGGAGGACAGCGTCGGAGCAATCGTTCTTGGCGGATATTCGGATATCAAAGAGGGAGACGAGGTCAAATGCACCGGCCGCATAGTAGAGGTGCCGGTGGGCGAGGAACTCATTGGTAGAGTAGTAAACGCACTGGGACAGCCCGTCGACGGCAAGGGGCCCATCAATTACAAGAAAACCCTCCCCGTGGAACGAATCGCTCCCAACGTGGTTACCCGCATGTCGGTGAACACTCCTGTACAAACAGGCATCTAGGCTATTGACAGCATTATCCCTATCGGCAGAGGGCAAAGAGAGCTTATCATCGGCGACCGCTCGACCGGGAAAACCGCCCTCGCCATAGACACGATTATAAATCAAAAAGGCGGCGACCTTATCTGCATATACGTAGCTGTGGGGCAGAAGTCATCCAAGGTAGCCCAGCTAGTAGCCACCTTGGAGAACTACGGAGCTATGGCGCACACCATCGTGGTTTCAGCGAACGCTTCGGACTCCGCAGCACTGCAATATCTAGCGCCTTATGCCGGCTGTGCCATGGGCGAGTACTTTATGGAAAACGGGCATGATGCGTTGATTATCTACGACGACCTTTCCAAACACGCCTGGGCTTACAGGCAGATATCGCTTCTCCTGCGCCGCCCTGCAGGTAGAGAAGCATATCCCGGAGATGTCTTCTATCTCCATTCACGACTCCTGGAGAGAGCGGCAAAATATGACAAGGAACATGGAGGCGGCTCCCTGACCGCTCTACCCATCATTGAGACCCAGGCCGCCGATTTCTCGGCCTACATCCCCACCAACGTCATCTCCATCACCGACGGACAGATATACCTGGAAACCGACCTGTTCAACGCAGGCATCAGGCCTGCTATGAACGTCGGACTCTCGGTGTCACGTGTCGGTGGCACCGCACAGACAAAGGCTATGAAAAAGGTCGCAGGCAGGCTGCGCATTGAACTCGCCCAGTTCCGTGAGATGGCAACTTTTGCCCAGTTCTGCACCTCCGACCTGGATAAGACGACCAGGGCCCAGCTCGACCGCGGTCAAAGAATCACTGAGATTCTGAAGCAGCCCCAATATGTGCCCATGCCGCTTGAGAAACAGGTCATGATTCTTTACGCCGTGACCAACGGATACCTCGACAGTGTGCCTGTAGACAAAATAGGCCCGCTCGAGGATGCGTTCCACCGCTATATGGAGGCCAATCACCCCGAAGTGGGCAAAGCTATAGCTGCGGAAAAAGCAATTAGCGACAAATCCGAGGAATCACTTAAGAATGCTATCACCCAGTTCATGCAGACTTCGCCTTTTTAAATTGGAAGATTGAAAAATGATCCCGATACGAATCATACGACGCCGTATCCGCTCCATTAAGAGCACAGCTAAAATTACCAAGGCTATGGAGATGATAGCCGCCTCCAAAATGAGGCAGGCCCAACTCCGCGTGCTCGCAGCACGGCCTTACTCAGAGAAGATGCGCGAGGTACTGGCTAACCTTGCTGCCCAGCCAAGGGTAGAAGGTGAGAGTCACCCCCTGCTTCAGCACAGAGAGGTGAAACATATAACAGTGATCCATGTTACCGGTGACAGGGGCCTCTGCGGAGGCATGAATGCCAATATGAACAGGAGGGCAGCCTCCTTCATTCTGGAGCAAAAGGTGCCCGTGAACCTCGTCACCGTAGGACGCAAGGGTAGAGATTTTATGTCAAGATACGGCCGGGATATCCGTGCCGAGTTCACACAAATCGGCGACAAACCCGCTCTGGTTGACACTACGCCTATCTCGCGCGTGGTTATAGATGACTATACCAACAAGCTCACCGATGAGATTTACCTGGGCTACACCCAGTTCATCAGCACCGTCGTCCAGAGACCGGCGCTGTGGAAGCTTTTACCTATCGAGCCAACCAAATTCGAACGCACAGCAAACATAGATTACATCTACGAGCCCTCGCCATCGTCGGTTCTGGGAGACCTCCTGCCGCGGTACGTAGAGATGCAGGTCTATCATGCCCTGCTGGAGTCCATAGCCAGCGAGCAATCAGCCAGGATGGTAGCGATGCGCAACGCTACCGATAACGCCAATGAAATGATCGATGACCTTACCTTGACTTATAATAAGGCACGTCAAGAGTTGATTACCAAGGAACTCTTAGACATCGCCGGTGGGATAGTCACTTTAACATAACTAGATAACCAGGAGAAAATCATGGCAAAAGGTAGAGTATCTCAAGTAATCGGCACAGTGGTCGATATAGAGTTTCCCCCGGACGAGCTGCCGACCCTGAATAATGCTATCGAAATACCCCAGAATGGCGGCAAGCTGGTTCTGGAAGTACAGCATCATATAGGAAACAACTGGGCTCGCTGTATAGCCCTCGCGCCCACCGATGGAATTGAGCGCGGTGCCGAAGCCATTGACACCGGTGCCCCAATCGCCGTTCCTGTAGGGCGTGAAACGCTGGGCCGCTTGTTCAACATAGAAGGTGTCCCCTTGGATAACCTGGGCCCGGTGACCGCCAAGGAGCGCTGGCCCATCCACCGTCCTCCTCCTCCCTTTACCGAGCAGGAGACCAAGATCGAGATACTGGAGACCGGTATCAAGGTGATGGACCTGATTACTCCATTCACCAAAGGAGGCAAAATCGGGGCCTACGGCGGTGCCGGTGTAGGTAAAACAGTTGTCATCCAGGAGCTAATACGCAACATCGCCACCGAGCATGGCGGATTCTCCGTCTTTGCCGGCATCGGCGAGAGGTCGAGGGAAGGCAACGACCTCTGGAACGAAATGAAGGCTTCAGGAGTTATCGATAAGACAGTTTTGGTCTTCGGCCAGATGAACGAGCCGCCCGGTGTGAGGCTTCGTATCGGCCTGACCGGGCTGACCATGGCTGAATATTTCCGCGATGTGGAGGGACAGGACGTTCTTCTGTTCATTGATAACATATATCGTTATATCCTGGCAGGGATGGAAGTCTCGGCACTGCTGGGCAGAATGCCTTCGGCAGTGGGCTATCAGCCCACCCTGGCCACTGAGATGGGCGAGCTAGAGGAGCGAATTACCTCAACCCGGAAGGGTTCCATCACCTCATTCCAGGCAATTTACGTCCCTGCTGACGACTATACAGACCCGGGCATTGTTACTACCTTCGGACACCTGGACGCTGTTGTCGCTCTGGAGCGCTCCATCGCCGAGCAAGGGCTCTTCCCTGCTGTCGATCCCCTGACATCCACGTCACGTATCCTCGACCCGCACATTGTGGGCGAAGAGCATTACCAGACAGCACGAGGGATACAGCGAGTGCTGCAGCGCTATAAAGACCTTCAGGACATCATTGCCATATTGGGCATAGAGGAGCTAAGTGAGGAGGACAAGCTCACTGTTTCCCGCGCCCGCAAGATACAGCGTTTCCTCTCTCAGCCTATGTTTGTCGCCGAAGCCTTCACCAGTAGGCCTGGCAAATATGTTCCCGTAAAAGAGACGGTGCGCGGCTTCAAAGAGATCCTGGAGGGCAAGTATGACGCGTTGCCCGAGCAGGCGTTCTTAATGGTGGGCACTATAGACGAAGCAGTAGAGCAGGCAAAGAAATTATAGGATAGTCAAGAGAATGCTTAAGACAAGGCTTGAGATTATAACTGCAGAACGGGTAGTCTACTCCGAGGATGTCGAAATCGTGGTAGCTCCAGGCATCATAGGAGAACTGGGGGTCCTGCCCCACCACGCTCCCCTGATGACCATGATCCAGCCGGGAGAGCTGAGGGTCAGGAGAGATAACGTCGAAGAGTCGATGTTCGTGAGCGGCGGTTTCCTCGAGGTGCGAGGAGACAAGGTAGTTGTTCTTGCCGATGTTGCCGAACGGGCCGATGAGATAGATGTCGCTAGAGCCGAGGCAGCCAAGCACCGCGCCGAGGAGAGAATCGCCCAGCATGCTGTTGAGGTAGACCAGGCTCGCGCTGAAGCGGCGTTGCGACGCTCAATGATGCGGCTCAGGGTGGCGGAGAAGAGCAAAAAACGCAGGCCGCCGACAATCTAACTTTTCAGCGCACCTGCAGTATACTGCTAGTCTCTCTTCAAATAGAAAGTCATACTTTGTAACGCCAGGACCGGGTCTATCGCCTGCAGCCGAACCCCCCGAGGTACTCTGACGCAGATTGGCGCATAATTTAGAATAGCTCTAATCCCGCTTTTCACCAGCTTATCGATAACAGCCTGAGCATCGGACGAGGGCACCGCAACAATAGCTATATCAACCTTCTTGTCCTTAAGCGATGTCTCGAGGTCTGCTATATCCTCAATCTGCACTCCGCTGACTGTTTTGCCGACCAAATTTGGCTCGCTTTCAAAGGCAGCGACTATCTTGAAACCCTCCGGCGCAAAACCCTTGTAGTCCAGTATAGCCCGCCCTAACCGGCCCACGCCGACAAGCGCCATCAGCCAGTTTTTGTCCAGTCCCAGTATCTGCTGCAGCTCACTGCGCAGCCGACCCACATTATATCCCCTGCCCTGTCTGCCGAACTTTCCGAAAAAGGACAGGTCCTTCCTTATCTGAGCCGGTGTCATACGCAGCCTGGCACCCAACCCTTTCGAGCTGACAAATTCTACGCCCTCGGACTTCAAAAGAGCCAGCACACGCAGATACATCGGCAGTCGTGAAACAACCACCTCCGGAATCTGTCTCTGCACGGCCCTCTCCTCACTACTTGACCCCGACATATACGGCAACTGTCCCCAAATTGAGGCTTCTATGGTTAACCTGACGGAACCCGACCTCTTCCATAATTTTCTGGAATTCCATTATACTCAGAAAGCCGCCGATCGAGTCAGGGAGATAACGATAAGCTCTGCCATCACCGCTTAACCGGCCGCCCAAAACAGGGATTATTTTGTATAGATAGAATCGATAAAAAGCGCCGATAATACCAGTTACCGGCCTCACCATCTCCAGACAGACTACTCTGCCTTCGGGCTTCACTACCCGGCGCAACTCTGCAAGGAAAAGCTTGATATCAGCCACGTTGCGCAGGGCGAATCCGTTCAGGGCGCAGTCGAAGCTATTATCGCTGAAGGGCAAAGCCAGGGCATCCCCCATAATAAAATCCACTCTCTTCTCTACTCCCTGCTTCTCCATCTTCGCCTGGCCCCGCCTCATCATTTCCCGGCACAAATCCAGTCCTACCACCGAATCAGTATACCTGGCAAGCTCCAGAGCTATATCGCCGGTCCCCGTAGCCACGTCCAGTACCCGCCCCCGCTCCGGGCTTGCAAGTCGCACTGCAACCCGGCGCCACTTACTGTCCTGTCCCCAGCTCATTAAGAAATTGATGAGGTCATAGTAAGGAGCGATCCTACAAAACATCTCCCGGACCGCTCTAGCTTTTAAATTATTACCCTGCCTGTCCATTTATTACGGCTTCCCACAATCACCCCTGAGCTCAATCGCTCTCGGTTTAACCCTGCATTTCTCCGCAGTGATGATGGACTCAACTTGAGAAATTGCCTGCTTAATCCCGTCCCTGTGATTAACCACCACGTAATCAAACATAGAAATGCTGTTCATTTCCTCGTCAGCAGCTTTCAGCCTCAGCTCCAGATCAATGCTTGATTCAGTCTTGCGCTGCTTGAGTCTCTTTTCCAGGTCTTCTAGCGATGGCGGCCGCAGGAAAATGAATACCGCCTGCGGAATATTCTTTTTAATAGTAGCTGCCCCTTGTATATCCACCTTAACAATCACATCTTTTCCCTTGTCCATGGCTTGCTGCAGCTCGCTTTTGGGCACACCGTAGAGATTGCCATAGACTTCAGCCCATTCCAGAAGCTCACTCTTTTCAATCATCTTCTCGAAGTCGGCTCTGGAGACAAAATGATAGTCAACCCCCTCGATCTCCCCCCTGCGCCGGGGCCTTGTCGTTGCCGTCACCGCGTGGTGCAGGGAATAGCCTCTCCTTTTAATCCCATGCAACACCGCATCCTTGCCCACCCCCGAGGGACCGGACAGGACGATAAGCAATGGATTTGCACTTGAGCCTGTCACCTACTTATCTGCTCCTTCCTCAATCGGCTTAGCTCCACCGCTCCGGCTTGCCGCCACTCTGCCGGCGATGGTCTCCGCATTGAGAGCGACAAGCACAATATGACCGCTGTCCATGATTATGACAGCCTTCGTCTTCCGGCCACTGGTCAGGTCGATTAAAAGACCCTTGCTTTTCCCCGCCTGTACCACCATGCGCTTTATCGGCGCCGAACCCGGGGAAACAATGGCAAGGACTTTATCCATCGCTAATATATTGCCGAAACCCACGTGAATCAATTCAGTGCTCATCGCCTCTCTCCCTGAGCTCACGACTTGGCAGCGCTCAGCCTCTTTAAATCCTGCCAGAATCTGGGATATGATATATTCACAGCCTCAGCGTTGTCAATCTCGGTCTCCCCTTCGGCAATGAGCCCGGCTATCCCGAGCATCATGGCCAGCCGGTGGTCTCCATGGCTCTCACAGGCAGCGCCGCGCAGCCCCGCTTTTCCCTGAATTATCATACCATCAGGCAGCTCCTGCACATCAGCGCCCAGCTTTAACAGCTCCTTCACCGTGTTGCTTATCCTATCGGACTCCTTCACCCTGAGCTCACCGGCATCTTTTATCACAGTTTTACCCTGTGCTACGGAGGCAGCCAACGCTATCAGCGGTATTTCGTCTATCACCCTGGGAATAAGCTCGCCGCTTATCTCCATCCCGGACAACCGGCCTGACTGCACCCGCAGGTCGGCGACGGGCTCGCCGCTAACCAATCGCTCGTTGCTCACAGCTATATCGGCTCCCATAGCATTCAGGACATCGATTATCCCGCTTCTGGTAAGATTAATTCCTACATTGCTTAATTTTATGCTCGCACTGTTGTGGATAGCGCCTGCCACCAGCCAGAAGGCAGCGGAGCTTATGTCGCCAGGCACGGTAATATCTACAGCTTTCAGGTGGCCCGGTGAGAGCGTTATAGTATCCCCTTTCACCCCAATCTTGGCTCCCATCGCCTTGAGCATCCTCTCGGTATGATCGCGAGAAGCCACAGGCTCCCTTATCACAGTGACCCCTTCAGCAAAGAGCGCCGCCAGCAGCAGCGCTGATTTAAGCTGAGCGCTAGCGACAGGAAGCGTATAGCTAATCCCGTGTAGACTCCCGCCTTTTATCACCAGAGGAGCCCTGGAATCTCCGCTTCTTCCCCAAATCTGGGCCCCCATAAGCCTGAGAGGCTGGATAACGCGGTCCATGGGACGGGAGCGCAGCGACAGGTCGCCTGTGATAATGGAGAGGAAGGGTTGGGCTGCCAGCAGCCCGGCCATAAGCCGCATAGTCGTGCCGCTGTTCTCAGCGCAGAGCACGTCGTCAGCTTCCTTTAGACCCCTCTCCCCTACCCCCCTGACAACCAGACCGCCTTTAATAGACTCGATTTCCACGCCCAGAGACCGCATACACGCTACAGTGGCAAAGCAGTCAGCAGACTGAGCGAAATTGCCCACCCTCGAATCGCCGCGGGCGATTCCATTGAGAATAACGGCACGGTGAGAGATAGATTTGTCCCCCGGAGGGCTGACCCTGCCATCCAGAGCATAGGGAGCTTTCACGACCTGTTTCATGGAGCTTCACCCCGCAGCCACTTATCTCTAGCCTCCCGCGCCTGAGCCAGCATCTCGGCTAGCTCGCCGCAGTCCTCGGCTACCAGGTCACGATATCCTTTAATCACCTCGATATAGCGGTCCAGCCAGTCTATAATCTTCTGCTGATTGGTAAAACAGATATCGCGGTTTATCTCAGGGTTCCCCGAGGCCAGGCGGGAGATGTCGCGATAGCCTCCGGCGGCAAGTTTAGCCATATCAGGCCAAAGTCGACTTTTGGTGGTGGCAGTAACGAATGCAGCCGAAAGCAGCATAGGGAGGTGGCTGACGCCCGCCACCAGGTTATCATGTGTCTCGGCATCGATAAAGAAAGGCTTAGCGCCGATTGACTCTACCAGCTTTTTCAACTTCCTCACTGCCTGAGGAGTGGCACAATAAGAAGGAGTAAGGCAATAGACACATCCTTTAAAGAGACCGGCATCGGCCTCACCAATGCCGGAGGTCTCTTTACCGGCCATGGGGTGGCCGCCGATGAAGCTTATTTGGGGAGACAGGTACTGTCCGGCCCACTGCATAACCTGCACCTTGGTGCTGCCGGTATCCGTGACCACGCAATCAGGAGATAAATGCTCCGCTATTGACGCCAGCACCTCTCCGGTCACCATCACCGGAGTAGCGATAATAACCATATCCGCTCCCGATACGGCAGACGCCAGATTCTTGGCAGACCGGTCTATAGCGCCGCACTTCCTCGCCGCAGCAACCGTTTTGGCGCTCCTGCTGAATCCCACAATCTCCGTGCCTCTGGCTTTTGATTTCTTCAACGCCAGAGCCAGGGAGCCTCCGATCAGGCCCAGCCCTATTATGGCAATCCTTTTCACAAATCACCTCAAAAATCAGAGTGGCTGCCCTACAAACAGGCGGGCAAACAGGTCTACGGCACGCAGCAAGAAATCCCACAGGAAACCCGTAAAATAGCCCAAGAAGACCACTATAAGCAAAATCATCGGGCCATACGGCTCAATTCTAACTAAAGCAGCAGCCTGCTCCCGGGGCAGGAGGCCGACAGCGATATTGAACCCGTCCAGGGGCGGTATGGGTATCAGATTGAACACCCCCAGGATGAGGTTGAGCGCAATAACATAGCCTACTAATACGGCAGCTATCGAGCTGGGATCCCAATTAGAGAAGCTTAGAGTCGTCCATGGCCAGGCCTCCACACCTGTCCTCACCAGCACCCCCAGCAATGCGGCCACAGTGAAGTTAGCCAGCGGCCCGCCGAAAGCCGATAATGCCATCCCCCTTCTGGCGTTCATGCGAAAATAGTTGGGATTGATAGGCACGGGCTTGCCCCAGCCAAAACCGACCAGAAACAGCATCAAGGTGCCTAGCGGGTCGAGGTGTCTGACCGGATTTAAAGAAAGCCTGCCCAGCCTCTTTGCGGTAGGATCGCCAAGGCGGTACGCCATTAAGGCGTGACTGAACTCATGAACGGTTATCGCGACGAGGAGAGAGAACCCGATAATCACTATCAGCAAAACGAATGCTGCCGGGTCATCTCTCAGCAGCCCTAGATTCCAGAGGAGCATTACCCTACCTTTTTTGAGCTATTATAGCATAGTTTAATGCCTATTTTGTTTCTGGTTAGACAATGCTCTTGCGCTAGCATACCTTTCGCGGTAGAATGTCGCAACAAGTTCGCATCTAAGAAAGTTGAAGATGAAGGTTGATGGACGAGGACGAAAGGAATTGCCTGCTTGATAGTATGAATGGAAGGCCCTCGACGATATAATTGCCCAGAATCCATATGAATGCATTAAGAATACTGGCCTTGTTCATGGTGTTATGGTTGCTCTTCACTGCGGTACCGCATTACGCGACTGCAGCGTTTCCGCTTGGGCATGAGCCGTCACTTAACCTCGAAAATCTCGACGGCGGTAGCGTCTATCGCGTGACGCTTAATGACGAATCGGTAAAGCGCAACACCGAAATTGGCAATTCTTCAAATCCTTCATGGGCGACAGAAGCTGTCTATTCGATTGATGCTCATATCAGAAATACGGAAGTTAATCCGGGCGACCCAGTCGAAATTGACATTTACCTGTCTGGCTACGGCATTCCGGCGAAGAACAAGCTTCTTATTATTTGGTCGTCTCCATACGTTATAAATGAGGATGACCCAGGTAATATAACAACCACTATAAAGAACTATGATATTAACACTGAAACACTCACATTAGGTTTAACAAACATTCCCTTGAAAAGAGAAGGAAACATCTCTGGCGAAATCGGTGAGGGATTCGTACTTAACTTGGGCTTTTTCGCCCATCCAATGAGCATAATACCGGGGCCATTCCCTCAGACTGGATTCAAAACAGTGATGGGCGAATGGAATTGGAATGGAAACCCACCTATTTTAGTGAAGTTAAATACTCGTCGGGACGCTCCTAGCGGGGACTACCAAGTTTCTTTAATATTCACCTACGGTAATGATACTAATCCAAAGCAAGCCTTCGATGTTGTCCAATTCCACGTTAAGAGTACTTGGGACCGATGGGAACCGCGCGTAGTTGTGGCTGGTTCTGTAATAGCTTTCATAGCATTGATAATAGCGGCAGCAGGAACAATCTGGCAGATGGTCAGATGGCGCCGAGGCCAATAAGCCGGACATCGCTCTTGGAGCTAAACGCTCTCCCATTTTACGAATTGCATCAAGCTGCCAGTCAACGGATCACATGATTCCCCTAGCTATTCCTTGATTGGAATTCGAGTTGACAAGCTTATAGCATAGCTTACTCTTCCTCTAATAAAATCGTCGAGAGTACGCAGATTCCTGCCAACCTTAGAAAACCATGGTAGGAAAAGAGGATTTACTAATACTCTCGTAGGATAAACTTGACAAATGAAGCTGGATATGTTATTAATAGTATACGGAGCCAAGAGGTGCTTCCGAATCAGGACCCAAGGAGGTGCGCCATGAGGCTTCACGCAATGTATGGAGTAAGGCAGGTGGATTGTTGATGCCCTGCCTAATGGTGGGGCGAGCGGACCCTCGAGTTCAACTCGAGGAAAAGAGGTCATGAGGTTAATCTCATAAAAAGAGCCTCGTTCGGTGGTGATCACTGAAGAGGAGTTGGACTCGAGAATCTAAAACAGAAGACTTTCAATAGTGGAGGGCGCTGAAAAAGTGCCCTCCACATTTTTTATCTCTTTCCGGTCGTGGTGAGCCCTTCATCAAGCCAGGGCGAACATTAAAAAGGTTATTTTCAGGAATAAAAAAGTGGAATGGGGCGAACGGTAAGAGCCCTATTGCCATTCAGAGGAGTCCTTCGGAGAAGACGAACGAAGAATCTCTGATAATAGGCAGACCGAGTACCGAGATTCTTCCTCTTCACTTCGTTCAGGGTCAGAATGGGTATATATGCCAAAAATGTGTGCTATTTGGGGACATAGTAGAAAAACCATTGGAAGTAATTATTACGTTTTCGGCTGCTCAGACCACGATGTTGACGATAACGGCTTTTAAGCCTGGAGAAGTA
>DAOUMT010000184.1:0-2424 GCA_034409195.1 Dehalococcoidia bacterium | reverse complement strand
CTTATAACCCTGCTCTTCAGAACTTTCTGGCATTTAACCTCTATTCTCCTTGCACCATATAGCGAATATGACTGGTACCTGTCCTTGGTTACCTTTTCAGCCGCTTTGCCCAATTTTTGCGAAACTTGCTGACCTTGGGCGAGCTCATCACCTGGCAGTAGGCCTGTTCCGGGTGCTTTCTGTAGTAGCTCCGGTGGTAGTCTTCGGCGGGATAGAATTCGCCAGCTGCCAATATCTGCGTAACAATAGGGTTTTTCCACGCATGAGCTTTATCAAGTTCCTCAACAACCTCTTTGGCAATAGCTTCCTGCTGTTCGCTATGATAAAAAATGGCAGAGCGGTACTGAGTGCCCACATCAGCACCCTGCCGGTTAAGTGTCGTCGGGTCGTGGATAGAGAAGAAGATCTCAAGGATCTCACGATATGAAATCTTGTTCGGATTGAAGCTCAACCGGATTGCCTCTGCATGACCTGTCTTGCCGGTACTGACCTGTTCGTAGGTAGGATTAATGGTTGTGCCCCCGGTGTAGCCGGGAATGACATCCTCAACGCCCTCAACCTCCTGAAAGACCGCTTCGATGCACCAGAAACAGCCCCCAGCGAGAGTCGCAACTTCTGATGGAACACTCTGGCTCATAACTCCTCCTCGGGCACAAATTTGAGTGCAAAGCCGTTCATGCAGTAGCGCTTACCCGTTGGGGGAGGGCCGTCATTGAAAACGTGACCGAGGTGAGAGCCGCACCGGGCACACAGCACCTCCGTCCGCACCATTCTCAGGCTGTAGTCAGGCTGCTCCATCACATTCAGAGGTGAGACTGGCTCGTAAAAGCTGGGCCAGCCGGTACCCGATTCGAACTTGGTGGCGCCGCGGAAAAGGTCGGTGCCGCAACGAACGCACTGGAAGATGCCCGGTTCGTGAACATCATCAAACGGACAGGAGCCAGGACCCTCTGTCCCCTTTCTGGCGGTGATTTCGTATTGCTTTCTGGTCAGCAGCTTTTTCCATTCCGTATCCGACTTCTCGATTGTCTCGACACTCACTAACTTATTCTGTTTGGCATCGTAAATCTTGATGATCTTCATGTATGCTCCAATCGCTCTCCGCACAATATTTCCTTAATCGTAATTTTCGAGTATACTTTTTGACCCGAATGACGAAAGCATGAACCCGATGAGGAACCGGTTAAAAATAAGTCTGATAACTAGGCGACGTAACCATGTCCGGGAGTTCGCAGACGGAATGAATGTTTTAGAAAAACGGGCAGCGCTGTCTTGTTTGGCAGTAATCAGGGGCTTCAAAAAAGTCTCATAAGCGTGGACCGCCTGCTTATAGTCTCCACGGTAACGTTCTAACTCACGGTCGATAACGTAAGCGTCGCCCATCGCCATGTGTGAATCCTGCCCGGCAACGAGGGTTAAACAGCCGCAGGCATCGCCAAGAAGTGCTATCCGCCCCTTACTCCATGTCGGCATCAATATCTGCGTGAGGGAATCAAAGAGGATTGTCTCCAGGTCGGAGCGCCGCAGATAGACGTATTTGCCACCTAAAGCCCGCCTGACCCGGCTGATGGGAACGGAGGTGTAGGGTCTACCGGTACTATCGACATACTCAAGATAGTCTATGGGATACTTCACCGCCCGGAGGGCGTCGACAATGCCGATACGTTCCGCCACATCCCAGCCCGTGCCGAAGAAGTCCATCATATACCCCTCGGTTCTCAATGCCGGGTCGCGCTCAATGATGAGAGGCTCCCAGCCCTTTTCATAAAGCAAAATGCCCAGCATGAGACCGGCAATGCCACCGCCGGAGATAAGCACCCTTTTATTAACCGTTGGTTTTCCCATCAGCAAATCTCTTTAGTAAGGCCACAATTGCTGTTATTTTAAGCCCTTTAAAGATGCTGTGTTTATCTTGCTAATCAATATCCGATCAAAGAGATTGGCGGAAAACGCCTGTCCGAGTTCTAACCTGTCAAAATATAAGCGAATCTCCCTCACCTTACAGTCATCGTAGTATACTAAGACTTCTGCCTGTCTGGCCTCTATATCACCGCTGCTGACTCTGGCCTTTACGAGGTCTATAGCCGTGAGGTTATGGTTTGCAGTGTCAGCGAAGAGCAAATTCAGCCCGGTACCGGCGCCAACCTCGAGGATTTCTTTACCTTCAACCTTGTTCCAGAGTAAGGAACGCCAGCTTTTAGACTGCCCCCTTTCGGCAGTTTGCACTACCCAGTCATATATTGGAGCGATTCTATCGTATCGCCTTTTGACTATCTTAGTAGCCTTGTCTTCCTTGGGCCTTGTCACTAACATGGCCTAATTTGTTAAGTTCCTAGCTCTCTTACATGACTCATGCCAATTTCGTGCCCATTGCCCGCAATAGTAATTGTGTCGATGAACAAACCAGTCATTTCCGGGTATATC
>DAOUMT010000183.1:0-2901 GCA_034409195.1 Dehalococcoidia bacterium | reverse complement strand
CACACGCAATCCTATACAGTGGAACAAAAAATTTAAAGCGATGCAGGAGAGCGAAACAGGTGTTGCAGGACCGGCAAAAGTTGCCTCCGGGGGGGTCTACCCCTCGGACTCACGGGAGCTCTACTATGAGAACGTGGCTGACTGTGATGCACGTAAGAGCCTTCCTACTCTGCCACCTGAAAAGTTGATGTGGTTCCTCACTCCTTCCCAGGCATTCAATCCTACCGATTGTCAGGGTAAATATCGCGAGGGATATATTTCAGCCGCCTTCGAGGTGAATGTCCCTGTACCGGAGTATCAGATAGAAGGCATCGATGCGCAGGACAAAGAAAAAGCCAAGCTTGACGCTTATATGCGCAAGGCCTTCAGCCAGGCGCTGGATGGGTTAGACCAGGAAAACATCATCCACTGCTGGTCTGCCACAGGACGCGAAGTGGAGTTCCGCAATACCGGCCTCATAGGCGGCACCTGGTGCGGCTCCCGGCACTGCCGTGACCAGTCATGGACACGCCGTCCCATGCCGGAGCTAGCTCGATACCGCACTCCTATTGAGGCGCTCTACACCTGCCATCAGACCACAGGACATCCCGGGGGGCTGTGCCTCATGGCTATACCCTACAACCTGATGCACATACTTATTGAGGACGGTATCGCCGAGCCGGGCAAATGGTGGTACCCATCGCCGTATTACATACCCCAAAAGGAAAAGGTTTCTGCGATACCTCGCTGATATGACAGCCGACCGAGAGGAGGAACATCGTGACGACAGACGACTATTTTGGACATATGTTTCAGGAGTTCCCCGAAAATAGCGAATGGGACGTCGTTGTCATAGGTGCGGGTCCTAATGGACTGATGGCGGCAGCTTATCTGGCCAAAGCAGGACTAAAGGTAGCTCTCGTCGAGCGCCGCTACGAAATCGGAGGAGGGCTGGCCACCGAGGAGATACTATATCCCTGCTACTCCTCTAACCCGCACGTCATCTATCACATGATGGTCGACTACATGCCCGTTATCAAGGACTTCAACCTGGACGGGCCATCGCTTCTCTGGATCAAACCCAATGCGCAAACGGCCATGGTTTTCGAGGATGGCAAGTCCCTGCTCCTCACCCAGATGATAGAGGACACCAAGGATTCCATCAGCAAGTTCTCCTTTAAAGACGCAGTCAACTTCGGCAAGGTGATGAGGAGTTGGAGGCGCATCGTGGATGAGATTGTGGCTCCAGCCACCTACGTGCCTACGATGACGCCGATAGAGATGAGCATGGCTCTCCAGAAGACCAAGGTCGGCCAGGAGATGCTGGAGCTCATCGAGCAGAGCCCGCTGGACATCATCAATCACACCTTTGAAAACGACCGGGTGCGAGCCCTTATGCTATACGCCAGTTGCATGTGGGGGCTGGATCCGAGGGAAACAGGCATAGGCTTCTTCGTGCCGCTCCTCCTCGACCGGGGCATGAACAAGTGTTATTGCTACGGGGGTTCGCACAAATTCGCCAGCGCCATGGGCAGAGAGATAATCAAAGCAGGCGGGTTAATTCTGGAACATGCAGAGGTAAGCAAGATAATAATGCAAAATGGCAGAGCTACCGGGGTAGAGCTTGCCGAAGGGCGCACCCTGCGCAGCAAGGTAGTCATGTCTACTCTCGACCCGCATACCACCTTCCTCGACCTCGTCGGAGCACAGAACATGGATAAAGACTTCAAAGCTTTGATTGACGGGTGGAAGTACGACAAGTGGAGTTTCTATACTCTACATGTTGCCTCTGAGGAACCTCCCCGGTATAAGTGCGACGACCCGTGGATAAATGATGCCTTCATGACTATCTTCGGCATCGAAAGTACAGAGCAGCTTCTGGCACATTGGGATAACGTGGTAGCAGGCAAGATCGGCGCTAATTTCGGCGGGCACGCCACCTGCGAGACCCTCCACGATCCCCATCTCAGCGATAAGCCAGGCAAGCATATCTCCTTTTTTCAGATGCACGCCCCCTACGAAATCCAGGGCGGCTGGGAAAAGAAAACCAAAGAGATGGAAGAGGCAGTCCTGGCAAAATGGCAGAAGGCTGCTCCCAACATGAAGCGTGAGAACATCATCATGACCGTCCATGAGACGCCAGTGGACATCGAGACGCGCTTCCCCAACATGCGCCGCGGCGGCATCAAGCATGGGGATTACAAGCCGATACAACTGGGCTCCTTCCGCCCCAATCAGGAGTGCTCCAGCACCAAGACTCCTATAGAAGGTCTTTACGTATGCGGTGCCTCCACATATCCTGGAGGCCTGGTGCTCGGCGGTCCGGGCTATCTGGGCGCTAACAAAGTGGCCGAAGACCTGGGCGTCAAGAAGTGGTGGAAGGCCACGCCTGAGATGGATCGCTATATCAAGACATACCTGACGTAAACCTATACTTACTTAACCAAATAACTTACGGGAGGTGGTATATGAACAAGGAAGAAAGGTACGACATAGTCATCATCGGTGCCGGCCACAACGGCACAACTACTGCAGCCTATCTGGCCAAGTGCGGACTAAGCGTCTGCCTGCTGGAGGAGAGGCCGGAGTGTGGCGGAGCGCAAGAGACCTGCGAGCCAATAGCTGGCGTGCGCATTCAGCCCCATGCCATCGCCAACTACGGCGGCTCGGCTCCGGGTTGGGAACAGTTGGAGATGTGGAAGTACGGCTTCCGCATGGACTGGAAGGCGGGCGCAATTGTCCCATTTGACACTGACAGGTACATGACTACCACCGATGGCCTGTCGAAGGTCACCGATGCCGACAAGATGGGTTATGCCAAGATCACCGGCCTGCTGACCGATCCCCCGTTCTTCAAGGACCAGATGCGTGCCACTTTCTCGTGTCCGCCACACCCCTGCGGAGTTGAGATCAATGAGCACA
>DAOUMT010000182.1:0-3876 GCA_034409195.1 Dehalococcoidia bacterium | reverse complement strand
GGTCGTTTAGCAATGAGTCTACCATACCGACGAAAGTCGGTATCCAGATACCTTCACCGTAATTTTGAAGCTGGGTTTTCTGGATTCCGTGTCAAGCACGGAATGGTAATTGTGTTTCTAAACACCCTCCTTGCATTTGGTGTTGCAAAATCTCTACTCTGACGTTACAATTCAATCTAATACACTTTGGGGGGCAGTTTCCCATGATAAGAGCAAAAATACTCAGTGTGGGCCGGTATCTTCCCGAACGGCGCGTAACCAATTTTGACCTGGCGAATATGTTCGAGACCAGCGACGAATGGATTCAGCAGCGCACCGGCATAGTGGAAAGACGCTATGCCGATGAGGGGGTTTTCTGCTCGGACCTTGCGCTGGAAGCTTCCAAAGATTGTCTGAAAAATGCAGGGATGAAGCCCCAGGACATTGATTTCATCGTCTTCGCCACCCTTAGCCCTGATCATCATTTCCCGGGGACAGGGGTCTATCTGCAGAGGAAATTGGGCATCACAGATATCGGCTGTATGGACATCAGAAACCAGTGTACCGGTTTTCTATACAGCCTCGCTGTCGCAGACGCTTTTGTCAGGATGGGAATGTACAAGAGGATACTGGTTGTCGGCTCAGAGGTTCATTCCAGCGCGCTGCATTATACCAAAGAAGGCCGTGATGTGGCGGTGTTATTCGGGGACGGCGCAGGCGCGGTGCTTGTGGGGCCTTCCGATGGATCGAGCGGAATCATCTCCTCCCATCTTCACGCAGACGGACGGTATGCCGAGATCCTGATGCTGGAAATCTTCAATATAAGCAAGAAGCCCTATATCACCCACCAGACTCTGGATGAGGGTAAACAGTACCCCAAGATGGTGGGCAGGGAAGTTTTCAAGGTGGCGGTAACCAAGATACCGGAAGTTGTGAACGAGGCGTTGAAGGCAAACAATCTCAAGGTCGAGGATATTGATATATTCTTGCCCCATCAGGCTAACCTGCGCATAAACCAGTTCGCTGCCCAGCAGCTAGGTGTGCCGGAAGAGAAATTTTTCAGCAACATCCAACGCTATGGCAATACGACGGCAGGCTCGCTACCTATTGCCCTGAGCGAGGCGCTGGAGCAGGGCCTGATACATGAAGGCAGTCTCATCATGATGGTGGCCTTTGGCTCAGGTTTCACCTGGGGAGCCAATATAATCCGGTGGTGAGTGGAAGTGTGAGATTGCTTAAAGCCGCGCTTTTTGACCTCGATAATACTCTGATCCATTTCGACGAAAGAGAATTTTTCGAGGCCTACATACCTGAGATTTCCAGGGTATTCTCGGACCTGATGCCCCCTGAAACTTTGCTCGAAAAGCTGCTTCTGTCTACCCAGATGCTGGTGATGAATAATAGCGGTCAAATGTCTAATGCTGAGTACTTTATGAGCTCTTTTTCTCAGGGCTATGAGGGATACCGGGACGAAATCTGGAGGCGCTTCATAAAATTCTACGAGACCGAATTTGACCAATTTAAGTCGCTGGTTTCAGTTGCGCCGGATGTACGTGAAATCTTTGTGAAACTGAAGAAAATGGGCGTGAAACTTGTGATTGCCTCCAACCCCATATGGCCCGAGATAGTACAGAGGAAGCGTTTATCATGGGCAGGCCTGGGAGATTGGAATTTTGAGCTGGTCACACATATCGAAAACATGTCCCATTGCAAACCGCATATCGAGTACTATCGGGAAGTCTGTCAAAAGATTAACGAAAAGCCGGATGGATGCTTGATGATTGGTAACGATCCTGTCAATGACCTCATTGTAGCGAAAATAGGCATGAAAACGTTCTTGGTAACGGATAGCTCCGAAATCGGTAGTTCGGGGCTTGAACTCAGCAAAAGCATACGCGATGATAGCACCGCAGAATCAATCACGCCTGATTTCAAGGGGCCGTTGTCCGATGTACCTGGCGCAGTCGAAGCTCTGCTGAAGGAATGAAATACCATTTGCCGGGTAGCCAGGAGCATCCGCTCCAGGCCTGTGTCGGAGCAGACGCTCCGACTCTACCCATAATTAAGTGTGAACATAATAAATCCGTTTTCGGGGTACTGACCAATCCCTAGCGAAGTACTTCCTTCAGCGCTCTTGCTGCTGTATAGACACAGCCCACGCCGCACACATACTGGGCTACCCTTAGCGCCTCGGCGATTTCTTCCTTGGTAGCTCCGGCTTTTATGGCCTCTCTCGCCAGTGCCTGTACACCCTCAGATGCGCCGTGCACCGCGTCCAGCACCATGGCAATCAGAAGTTTTGTTTTCCTGGGCAGGGCGCCGTCGGCCAGAGCCAGTTCTCGGGTGTCGCTGACTAATCTCAGCAGCTTCGGATCAAGGTCTTCATAGATTTTTAAAGGATGTTCTGGCATATAACCACCTCCTAATAGTTTTTCCGGTTATTTATTTCGTGTTCGCCTGATTCGCAGAGAAGATGTCTTCATACCTTAAGCCGCGTCCTTGATATAATCTCCAATTTTGCAGCATCTGGCAGGTCATCGAAGTAAGCGCAGTAACCCGAGACCCGCACTACAAGCTCAGGGTATTTCCCCGGATGCAGGCGGGCATCCTCGAGCACCTCGCTGTCCACCACGTTCAGTTGCATTTCCATCCCGCCCGAGCCGAAAAAGCCTTTGACTAGGCCCACTAGGATATTTGTGCCCTGCTCTCCAGCCAGAGTAGTAGGGTCGAATCGAAGGTTCAGGGCATAGCCATTGGGCGATAAGTTTGAATTCACATGCGCCACCGACCTGAGTAAGGCTGTGGGTCCAAGGCGGTCATTTCCGTTTGCCGGGCCGAGGCTGGCTGCAAACGGTTCGCCGGCCTTCCTGCCGCTGGGCAGGGCGCCCACTTTTTTGCCGAAAGCGACATGGCATGTGACGGAGTAGAAGCCGGGCACATACGGGCCTCCGCGGGTGTTGCGATGCCTGGTGAGGGCAGAGTGAAAAATGCCTGCCACTAGGTCGGCATATCTGTCGGGCAAGGAGTGGTCATTGCCATATTTGGGAGCCTGCAACAGCTCATTACGGATTTCAGGGGCAGAGGCGAAGTTATCATGCAGGGCCCTGAGCACCTGCGCCATAGTGTACTTCTGCCGCTGGAATACCACATAATCCAAAGCTGCCAGCGAATCAGCGACATCTGCCAGACCTACACCCTGGATGCCGCTTGAGTTATAAAGTGCGCCTCCCTCAGTGATATCTTTACCTGACTCCACGCAGCCGTCGACCAACATCGATGATAAAGGAGTAGGATGATAATCGCGGTTGCCTTTCTCTATCACCTGTAAATCGAAGATCATTTTGCCCAGCATATACTCCACCTGTGTCCTGAAAGCGTCGATCACCTGGTCGATGGCAGCGAAGGAAGCCGGGTCCGGAGTAGCTGCGCCCACCCTGCGGCGGCTCTTGAACCGCCTGCCGCGATTAAGTGCCAGCTCAAGGCACAGCGGCAGATTGAAGAGCCCGGCATCGGTAGAGAAGAAGCTTTTCCCGGGCAGCGCCAGTTCCACACAGCCCACCACGCCGTAATTGCGCGCTTCCTCCAGGGGATAGCTGTGCGCCCTCAGAGACGCGATGGCTGCTTCGTCATTGAACAGCGCAGGAACTGCATTCCCTTTCCTAGCTACCTCTGCCACCCGCTTCAAATAATCTTCGGGTGAGCCCGCATGAATGCGCGCCTGGTAGTTGGGGTCGCGAAGACCTGCTTCCTCCATCACGTCAAGTATTAGGTAGGTGAGGTCGTTGACGGCATCTTTGCCCTCATTGTCCATGCCGCCCACAATCGCTGCCTGCACCACCAGGTAGCCGCCATGGTACTGGCTTACCTTTTCTGAGAGCAGAAATACGTGCTCGGTAC